>CAORJJ010000007.1 GCA_948517135.1 uncultured Clostridia bacterium
ATTCTTTATACTTTCAACTGTAACCTTTTTTATTTTTTCTATTTTTACAACTTCTTCTTCATTTACAATTAACTTTGTTGGATTTCTTAAAATATTATCTAAATATTCAACAGTATCTTCCATTTTTTGAATCCAAAGAAATTGAGATTTAGGTCTATTAGTTTCAATATTAACATCCATTTTTGAAGTTAAACGTTCATTAAATTTTTTTACATCACTATTATCTGCATCAGCATATAATTCAAAAACATTTAATAATTTATCCACTGTATCCTCCTAGAATAACTATCCTAATTTCTTTAGTCTTAACACATATTCTATACATTCTTTCATTTTGCCTTTACCAAAAGTTTTATCTAAGAATGTAACAAATCCGTCAATTTCATCTTTTATATAAGCAATATTTAATTGCTCAAATTTTCTCAAAACTTTTTTTGCCATGAAGTAATCTATACCTTCAACTTCATCTCCACCACAAGCAACATATGCCGCAACGAATTTTCCTAAGTGTGTAACAATACGGTTACCAAAAGCAACTCTAAAATGTTTTATAACATAATCATCCATTTCATTTATCTTTTTCCAAAGATCATCTGAAACTGGGTGTTCTGCTTTTGCTTTTTCAAATAAAGAATCTATATATGTAAAGTTAACATCCATTGGTGGTGTATCTTCTGCCTCAAATACTTGTCCTTTTTCATTTATATCAATAGGCATTGCTCTATCATAAACTTTATCTGTTACCATAAACGTTGAATCATCATTATTGATTGTTCCAATATACCAAGTATTTGCTGGTATTTTAATTCTTCCACCTATAATATGTTTTGGATCGTTTTCCCATGGACTAGAAACAACTTCAATAATCCATTCATCTCTATTTGGCATTTCCAAAATAGAAAGCATTTCAGCAAAATAATATTCAACACGGGCTAAGTTCATTTCGTCTAATATTACAGTATATACATCATCAGTATATGAAGCTATATATAATTGTTCTAATAATTGTGTTTCATTAAACTTTTTAGTAAACTCATTAAAATATCCAAAAAGTTCTGTTCTATCTCTCCATGAAGGTTGTACTGAAACAACACATGAATCATGTTTTAAAAATTTTCCCCAAGCATAAGCAAGTGATGTTTTACCAGTACCAGAAATACCTTGTAATATAACTAATTTTGTTGATGCAAGACCTGCTATAAAAGTACGTATCATTGGTAATGTATAATATAGATGTAATCTTGAAGCAGCAAAGTTTCTAAATGTATTACACAATTCTTCTAATTCAAAATCATTATTATAGTTTTGAACTTTATATTTTGCAAACTTTTTATCAATAATTGTTAATCTTGTAAATCTTACTCCATCTGCACTTTCAATTTCTTCCTTATTTTCAGTATTTGATTGGCCAATATCCATTTCTGATGGTTCATTTGGACTTAATCCTAATTGAGAAACTTTCATTGCTAAGATTTCTTCTCTTTCTTTAGTCATTTTAGCAACTCTTTTATTCAAATCTGCAACTTCTTTTACCATACTTTCTTGTTCTACAAGTGTTTTTCTAAATCTAATATATTTTCTCAATATTAGAAAAACTAAAATAACAGATAATATTAATATAATTGCAACTGCAGCTATTGCAATTGCTACAAGAATCCATTCTTGTCCTGAAAAATCATTCTTATATTCTTTTATTAAGTGAATATAATTTGGAATATCAAAAACTTGTTTAATTCCATTAATTATTCCAAATACAATTGTTTTTAATCCTGCAAAAAATTCATTTAAAAATTCATATAAGAATCTTACATAAGTGTCCATTACATTTCCTCCATATTTTTAAACTTCTAAAGTTCGTAATTTTTTATATTTCTTTTTATTTATATCATATGTATCTACTATTACACAATTAAAAATATTTAATATTTTTAATTCATCTTCTGTAAGTTTAGGCATATCATTTTTAGTTCTCAAACAGAAAGTAAAACCACGTTTAGTAAGTTCATAAACACCATCTTTATTATCACAAAAATTACTATAATTAATTTCAAAAGATATTTTATCTTGACTTGCTTGACAATCTAAAATTGTTAATAATTGTTCAAGTTTTTTCTTTTTATTAAATAAGTCTGTTGAGAAATCTACAACATAAGTTTTAGTGAAATTGCCATCTAATATATCTTTAAGTGCTTTTATAGCAATCATTGGATATTCAACAAATAATTTATCTTCATTAACTATATCTTCATTAAAAGTATCTTCAATTGCTTCTTTGCTAAATACATTTGGAAATACAAAATTATATTTAAGTTTTGCTCTATAAAAAGTATTATTTGATGGAATAATTTTATTTATTTCTAATTCAAATTCATCCGAATCATATCCATTTAAAATTTCATTTACTTCATTCATATCTGTTTCTACTATTTTAGTAAATGTATTTTCAAAATCATCATCTTCAGCTGATTTTAAATTAAACTTATTAACTCTTTTTTCAGAAATTTTCTTTATAACATCTGAAATTTCAATATTTTTTCTTACAAAATCAAAATAGAAAAAATATTGAAATAACATTAATGTATTTTCTACATTGGCTTCATTTTCATTTTCTTTCTTTATTAACTCATTTGCTCTTATTTTTAATGCTTCATATATTCTTCTATAAAATACTCTTATCTTATCATCTACTCCGAAATTATAATATCTAGCATCTATATAAGTTTGAATTAATTCTTCACAAACATTTCTATCATATTTACTTTTTAAAATTATACTACAATATCTTTTTAATCTTTTCTGAGTTTTACTTATATGAGTTTCTATAATATTATTCATCATTATCTCCCTTTTTTGTTTGTTCTAATACTGTTGTTCCTGAAAGAACTTTTAATGTATTTTCATCTGGAATTGAATAATCTTTTGTTACATCTTTTTTATAGAATTTTATAAATTCACTATCTGATTGTGCAACTTTTACTTTAATTTTATTTATATATTCATATGAAGGTCTTGAACCAATTTGCATAGTTTCAACTTCTGTAAAATTATTAGCTGTATTATCTAAAACAATAACATTAGGATCAAATTGTATTTCAAGTTCTGCCTCTGCTTTATCTGAATCATTTGTTAATATAACATTTAAGTATGGACTATTGGCAGTATCTTCAACTTGATATGTTATTCCATCTTTTCCAGCATAAATATATAAATTTCCATATAAAGTTTCTGTATATGGTGAAATAGCATCTGCTCTAGTTTTTATATGTACATATTCACCTTCTTTGAAATCACTATTTTTTGGAGTTATATTCATAGTAAATTCATCTACATTATCATTAGATATTAATCTTGAAGTTTTCCCATTTAAGATTGGATCTATTTGCAAGTCTATATATGCACTTCCAAGAGAGAATGTATTTAATTGTTCCTCATTCATTTCATTTGGACTTTTCTCTACACAAGATAATGTAGTATCTGTAATATTTTTATATTTGAAAACTTCAACATCAAATTTTAATTGATACTCTATATCTACTTTTGACTTTTTTAAAGTGTTTTTTCTGCTATACATTTCAATTGTTGCAATATTAGTTTTTGTTCCTCTACTACCTGACCAATTCTTTATTTCAAATCTTGTATTTTCACTTTTAGCTAATATATTACTTGTAAAGTAGAATTCTTTTGAATTCAGATATGCAGTTCTAACTGCTGAATAAACAAATTTTGATAAAGAAACTGTTGCTGGAAAAATAACTTTAACAATCATCAATATTATTATGATAGTGATTATAAACAGCATTATTAGCTTTTTATAACCACTATTTTTTCTTCTTGCATTCCCTCTACCTTTTTTCAATTAAACCATCCTTTATATTATCTATAAATTTGTCTTGCATCAATTTTTACTTCAACACAGTCTATTATGTTTTGGTATTCAGATTTTTTATATTCTTCTCCTTCTGGATAAGAAATTTTCAATGTATATGTTCTAGTTTGATCTTTAGTTCTGTCTAATTTATGAGCAACTTCTTCATATATACATTTGAAATATGTATTATATTCATCTTGTTTTATATTATTACGTATATTATTTTCTTTGCTATCATCAACATAAAGTTCATATTTTAATGGTAAATTTGTAGTTGTTCTTAATTCTAAATCATATTCTATATTAGTATCTGCTCTATATTTTTCACCATCTATCATTCTAAAATTAGAAACTGTTATTTTATATTCTTTAGGTTCTTTGTCATCTGGCCCAATTTCTCCTATATTAATTGTTTCAGCATCATAAGTATCGTCGATACAGAAGAATGCAATATCAACATCAGCAGTTGAATTTGCTTCTGATTCAAACAATGAATATGAGTCAAATAGTATTCTGTAAAGCGTAACTAATATAAAAAAGCAAATTAAGCATTTTATTCTACGTTTTACTCTTACTATTCTCCTTTTTCTTCGGTATCTTCCTCTAACCATATTATCCCTTCCAAATTTATCCTTTTTGTACTTCTTTATTTTTAGGTTTTATTCCAAAAATAATTCTTATTGTAATTATAGAAAAAATTATTGCAATTATAACTTGTGGAGTTTTTAGTACCTTAATCCAAGTTCCAACATTATTAAATATGTATACAACTTTTCCAACAACATCCTTTGAAGTTATCGGAGAATCTTTTGATGTATTAGCATCTCCTTTAGTTATCAAATTATCTTCTGTTTTTTCTATTACTCTATGTGTTATAAAATCTTTTCCACTTTTATATGTAATAATATCATTTACATTTACATCTTTTGTAAGCTTGACTATTACAATATCTTGTGGCTTTATTGTATTTTCCATACTACCTGTTATAACTCTAAAAATTGTATAACCACAAAATTCTATATGATCTTTATGAAATACTTTTAATTGTGCATAACAATATGAAACAATTATTAGAATTATTATCAATATAATCATTAAAAAATCAATTTTTTGAAACCATTTTTTCATTTTATTCACCTGTATACTGAATTGCTTTAACAGTAACTGGAATTTCCAAATCATTTTCTCTAAAAGCATTCATTCCAAGGATTGTATCCATTTCATTAATTTTATCATATGGACTATCACTATTTCCAAATGGCCAATTAATTTTTACTGTAACATTATCTATACATTTTGTTTCTTCCTTAATTTCCATTAATGGTTTTATTCTAGTAATAGTAACTATGCTATTTTCTTCATCTACGTTATATTCTAATGTTTTTCCTTCTTCCAAATAAACATCTTCTAATTTTAAATTAGTTTCTTTTAAGCTTTTTATATCTAATTTTATTTCATATTTAAAAGATGTATCAGTTTGCACTGGATCTATTTTTATATAAAATTCACCATTCATTCCTGGTGCAGCTTTATTTTTTTCAAGATTACTACCATATATATTTTTATCATCTTTCCAAATAAAATCATTTTTAGTTATTTGAAATTGTACACTTCTTACTTGCTCTTCACCTTCAATTTCTGGTAAAACTGTTATATCTGTTTCATTAACTTTTATAATCCATTGACCTATTGTGGCTTTAACATCACCTTCTGCTTCACCAACATATTTTGAATATGTTGATTTCAATATAAAAATTAATAAAATTACTATTAATATAATTATTAGAAATTTAACTTTTTTTTTCACAATAATTTCTCACCTATTTATTTTTTTGCTCTTCTAATTTCTTTCTTTTGGCTTCTATTAGTGCTCTTTTTTGTTCTTCTGTCATATTTTTTAATTTTTCTTGTAATAATGCTTTCTTTTGTTCTTCTGTCATTGATTTTAACTTTGCTTCTACTAAAGCTTTTTTCTGTTCATCAGTTAATGTTTTCTTTTCTGTTTCTACTGTTTTATTTTCAACTGGTTTTGGTTCCTCTTTAACTGCTTCTTCCTTAACTTCAGTAGTTTCTTCTTTTACTTCAACATCTTGCTTGATTTCTTCTGTTTTAGTTTCTTCTTGCTTATCTATATCTTTATCAGCTTTATCTTCTTTTGACTGTGTTTCTACTTCTTGTTTTTCTTCTTTCTCTATTACTTTTTTCTTCTTTTTTGGCTTTTCATCTTCTTCATCATCTTCTTGATTATATCCTCTAAGTTCTGCAATTACAGAATATAATGTGTATAAAAATGCGACTAATGAAGGAAATACTCCTAAAAACAAAAATCCCCATTTAGATTGAAGTATGCTTAATACTTTACCAACCTTAGGAATAACAGTTGCTGTATCTGAATTTCCTATATAGTTTGAACTAGAAAATCTATAATCTCCATCAATTCCTTCAACTGTAAAAGTATATTCTGTATCTGTGACTCTCTCAATTTTTAATAGTTTTGCAAAATTTATTGTAGGATCACCACCTGCAAAAGTTCGATAGAAAAAAACCGTATCACCTTCAGCAATTCTCATATAGTTTTTTCTTTCAACTATTAATAAATCACCTAATGTGTAATCAGGTTCTAAGTTTTCATCAATTATTGGTATCAACGTCTGATCTCCTAAAACGGTTATTTTATAGTCGTTGTAGGATAATAAGCAAATTGTGACAAAAATAATCAACAAAATATATATAAATATTATTAAATTTTTAACAAAACTACATATTTTTTTCATTGTATCAATCCTTTTAATCTCTTTTATACCTCGTTAGTATATCACTATTGTCTTTTCAATTCAACATGTTTTATATTTCATTTTGCTTAATTTTGGTAATATTTTTGTTACCAAAAAGAAATATAAAATCACTTTTTTTATAAAGAAATTCATTTACTTTTCATTTTCGTTATATTATAATATTTTGTATAAACATAGGATAAATTGAAATATTTTGTCAATGTTACATACGGAGGTTGAAAAATGTCAGAAAAATCAGAAGAATTAATTGAAAAAAACAATAATACTAGTAATATAGTTTCAAAAAGAACAATAAAACTTCCTAATTCTGTTACAAAAAAGAAAAAGGAAGTTAATTCTAATGCTATTAACAATATTATTCCAATAGAAAGTTTAAAAGAGAAAAATTTATCTTCTAAAAAGACAAAAAGAACTTTACATTTAAACTTAGGATTTGAAGCAGAAGAAGAAAAAAAAGAAGAAGCTAAATCTGAATCTTCTTTTGAAGATGAAAACAGTATTACTATGATTATTCCAAAAACATCAACCATAAAAAACGATAAAGAAAAACTTATGGATACTCTTTTAGATATTGATGATGCTTCACCAGTAATAACTCCAAGTTCTGTAACATCTAACAACACTTTTTTAGATGAACCATCTGTTTTTGAAAAATTTGATATAAATATTAATAATAAAATCACTTCAGCACAAAACAATTCAGTTTTAGAACCTGCAATAAACTTGAATTCATCTTTCTTTTATGAACCATCTGTTTTTGAAAAATATAGTATTGAAATTTCAGAAACAGATTCAACTGAAAATATTGCAGAAACTGAAAATATTGTAAAAGAAAATGTTCAAAAAGAAATTGTAAAAAAATCAAAAATAAAACCAGTTATTAATCAAAATTCAACTGCTGATACTACTTCTTTGTCATTGAATGATTTAATTTCATTTGATGATGAAACAGAATCAATTGATGATATTCTAACAGAATTTGAAAACTCTACTGAGGAGGAAATCCTTATAGAAGAAACAACAGAATCTTTAGATAATATTGAAGAAACTTCAGAAGTTGAAGATTTAGACGCTTTAATTAGTAATCAAAAAGAATATGATGTAATAGAACAAAATATTTCTATGTCTCAAGATGATGATATTATAAATGAAATTATAGATGAAGATATTGGAGATATAATTGAAGATAATTTATTACAATCACCTACTGATTTATTTATAGATGAATTATCAAATGAAAGTAATGATATTAATATATTAGATTTAGTTGAAAATGATGAAGATTTACTAAAAGAAGTTGCTGATAATATAAAAACACCAGAAAACACTGTTGGATCAGCACCAGTTGGTATTTTTATTGAAAACTCTGGAAGTTCAAAAAATACAGACTCTACCCTATTTTCAAAAGCTAAATCTTCAATAGTTTCTAATATTACATCTGTATTCAAGAAATTTTCTTATGATGAAGCTGCAAATTTAGCAAATTCTGTTGATGATGAAGATGATGAAAATATAATTCAAAATCTAAATCCTATTTCTGATATTAATCAAGTTTTAGGAAATATTGAAGCAGAACCACAAGAAAAATTAGTTACAGAATTAGACGTAACAGCAGATTCTATTGGTCTTACTCCACCTATTATAGATGAAAATATATTGGATGTATCTTCTACTGAAAATGAATTAAATACATTAAATGTATTAACTCCAGAAATAACTTCATCAAATTTATCTGATGAAGAACTATTAGATTTGTTAGAACTTGATTCATTAAATGATGAAGACATTGAAGAAAAATATAAAAATATAGAAGAATCAATCCCTACTGATTTTCATGAAGAGATTTCTGAAAACGATATATTAGACACAGAAGATTCTACAAATGATGATGATTTTTCTATTGAAGATTATTTTGGAATTGAAAAAACTGAAGATTCTAATATTATTAATGAAGAATATGATAATGAATTTGAAGAAAATATAGATGATTTATTAGATGATGATGATGATATTGAATTTGATAAAGAATTATCTATTACAAAACAAGAAACACAAATTGAAGAACCTCAAAATAAAATGTCTGGCGAAGAACTATTATCATTATCAAAATTATTTGATAATTTAACAAACACTATTTCTTCCCTATCTACTAGAATTACTGAACTTGAAAATACAAAAATGCAACCTGTAATCATTGAACCAGAAGCAATAAAGCAAGCAATCAAACAAGTTGCTAATCCTACTGAATCAATAGAAGATAATAATGAAGAAGAATGTATTATTGAAGAATCTACTGAAGATAGTATTATTGATACTATGATTGAAGATAGCATAAAACAAAATAATGTAGAAGATAGTATAGAACAAAATGACTTAGTATCTACTGATATTGACTTAGAAGATTTATCTGGTTTAACAATATCAGATGTTTTAAATGAATCTACTGAAAAACAAGTTGAAGAAGTTGAACAAGTGGAAGAAATTGTTGAAAAAAATATTTCAGACGATATAAACTTGGATGATATAAATATTGATGATATAGACTTAAATGATATTGACTTAGATGACATTTCTATTGAAGAAAACGAAAACGAAAATGAAAATAAAGATTCAGATGTAAATGAAGAAGAATCAATAGAAGATCTTTTAACAACTGCATTATCTTCTGATAAAGCTCTTGATACACAAAAGGAAGAATTATTATTAGAATTATTGAGCGATTCTAGTAACGATACAACTGAAGATATAATTGATAATGAAGAACCATCTTCTGATTTTATAAAAATAATTGATTCACTTTCAAAAGCAATTTCTGAACTTGAAAAAAATTCATTAGAGAATCCTATAATTCCAGAATCATCTGAGGAAAAAAATGTTTCTTCAAAAGATTTGGGAATAGATTCAAATAAAGCATTTAATATTTTAATAAATAAAGATGATATCTTCTCTATCTCAATATTAAATGAAACTTATGAAATTATAGCAGATTTTGATGGTATATCAGTACTTTCTGAAAATATTCATATTTCAACACCAAAGAAGAACTTCTTCTTAAAAGTTGGAAACAAAAATATTGAAATACATAACTACAAAAAATATTTCTTAGTATATACAACATTTGAAGATGTTGAATTCGCAAATGCAATTAATAATGTTACTTTTGCAAAGAAAAATGGTAGAATAGAATTAAATATAAAAGAAGCTTTTAAATTATCTTCAACAAATAATGTACTAGAATTATCTATGTTAAATACTTCAATAGCAAAAATTCCAGCATCAACACAAGTAACTCAAGAAAATGTAGATGATGAATCAACTTCTGTTTGTGATAATAAAACACTTGTTATTTCTGAAGAAACACAAAAAGTATATTTACCTTATACTATGAATGATGTTATGGAAAAACTAAACAACACAGCTAATGGATATCAAACAATTGAAGAAGTAGTTGAAAAGGAATATGTTGTTCCTTTATCAGAATTCAAAATGCCTATAATATCACGTTTTAAAGAAGCTTATAAATTCATGAGAGTAAAAGAAAAAAGTTCTGTATATGAAGCTTTAGATTTAGCATTGGAATTAATGTTTAATTCTAATTTGAATCCAGCAATAATACGAGCTGCAAAAGATTTAAAAGAACTTGATATTTATCTTGATTGTCTTTATGAAAATGAACTAGATAAATTTGATCGTTTTAAAATTATTTATAAAGTTCTACCTAAAGTTCAAAATTAAATATAAAAAAAGATTCAAACTTAAGTTTGAATCTTTTTTTATTATTTTTTATTTGAAATTTCATTTTCAACAATTTCCCTTTTTGGTCTTACATTAAGTGCATGAATTCTTTTATCGTAGTATACTTCTACTTTATCTCCCTCTTTTATATTTCCTGCAATTAACTTTCTTGCTACTAAAGTTTCAACTTGTGATTGAACAATTCTTTTTAATGGTCTTGCACCAAATTCCATATCATATCCTTCTTCAACAAGCCATTTAACAGAATTTTTTGTAAACGATAATTCAACACCTTTTTCTTTAACTCTATTTACTACACCTTTTAATATTAATTCAACAATTCCAAAAACAACACCTTTTTCTAATGCTTTAAAGCAAATTATTTCATCTAATCTATTTAAAAATTCTGGTCTAAAATGTTGTTTTAATATTATATCAATTTCCTCTCTCGCTTCTTCTGTTATACTTCCTTCTTTTGCAATGCTTTTTAATATTACTTGTGAACCTAAATTAGATGTTAATATAATTACAGTATTTTTAAAATCAATAAGTCTTCCTTGTGAATCAGTAACTCTTCCATCATCTAATACTTGTAATAATATATTAAATACATCTGGATGAGCTTTTTCAACTTCATCAAATAATACTACTGAATATGGTTTTCTTCTAACAGCTTCTGTTAATTGTCCACCTTCTTCATATCCAACATATCCTGGAGGTGCACCAATAAGTCTTGTAACACTAAACTTTTCCATATATTCAGACATATCTAATCTTATCATATTTTTTTCATCATCAAACAATGATGCTGCCAATGTTTTAGCAAGTTCTGTTTTACCAACACCAGTTGGTCCTAAAAATAAGAACGAACCTATTGGCCTATTTGGATTTGCAATACCAGCTCTTGCTCTTAATATTGCTTCACTTACTTTTTGAACTGCCTCATCTTGTCCAACAACTCTTTCATGTAGTATTTGTTCTAACCCTAATAATTTTGCTTTTTCTGCTTCTGCTAATTTAGAAACAGGAATTCCAGTCCATTTTGAAACTACTTTTGCAATTTCTTCTTCTGTCACTTTATTTTTTAATAATGTATTTGCACCTTGTGTTCTTTCTATTTCTTTTTCTTCTTGCTCTAATACTTTCTTCAAATTTGGTAATGTTGAATATTTTAGTTCTGCAGCTTTATTTAAGTCATAATTTCTTTCTGCTTTTTCTATTTGTGCATTTATATCATCAATTTTTTCTTTTAATTTTTGAACTTTAGAAATATTCTTTTTCTCGTTTTCCCACTTCAATTTCATATCTTGAAATTGCTCTCTCATAGACATAAGTTCTTTTCTAAGTTCTGTTAAACGCTTTTGTAATTTAGGGTTATCTTCCCTATCTAATGACTTTTCTTCTATTTCATATTGCATAATTTTTCTTGATATACTATCAAGTTCAGTTGGCATAGATTCAACTTCACTTCTTATCATTGCACAAGCTTCATCTATCAAATCTATTGCTTTATCTGGAAGAAATCTATCTGCAATATATCTATTTGAAAGAGTTGCAGCAGCAACTACTGCTGAATCTTGTATTTTAACCCCATGAAATATTTCAAATTTTTCTTGAATACCTCTTAAAATTGTAATTGCATCTTGAACAGTTGGCTCTGGTACAATAACTTGTTGAAATCTTCTTGTTAAAGCTGGATCTTTTTCAATATATTCTCTATACTCATCTAATGTTGTAGCACCAACGCAATGAAGCTCACCTCTTGCTAAACGTGGCTTTAAAAGGTTACTTGCATCCATAGCTCCATCTGATTTACCAGCTCCAACTAAATTATGAATCTCATCAATAAATAAAATTATATTTCCTTGTGAATCATCTATCTCTTTTAAAATTCCTGTTAATCTTTCTTCAAATTCACCTTTATACTTAGCACCTGCAATTAAAAGTCCTAAATCAAGTTCAAATATAATCTTTCCTTTTAAACTTGTTGGAACATCTCCTCTAACAATTCTTTGTGCTAACCCTTCAACAATTGCTGTTTTACCAACACCAGGTTCACCTATTAAAACTGGATTATTTTTGGTTCTACGAGACAAAATTCTAATTACATTTCTAATTTCTTCATCTCTACCTATAACAGGATTTAATTTATTTTGCTTTGCAAGATCTGTAACATTTTTTCCAAATTTTAATAATATATCAGAATTTCCATCATCATTTTCATTTTCTTCTGATTTATTTCCCCTAATATCTTTTAAAGCTGATAAAAATTTATGTTTATCTATATTGTAAATTTTAAAAATCTTTTTCAAATTTTCTGATGCTGAATTAATTACTCCTAACATTAAATGTTCAACAGAAATAAATTCATCTTTCATAGATGTTGCTTCTTTTTCAGCATTATCTAAAGCTTTTTCAACTGTTTGTGAAAATCTTAATGCAACTGCACCAGTTGTTTTTGGAAGTTTTTCAATTTCCTCTTGAATAGTTATTTTTAAAGAATTGACATCTACATCCATTTTCTTTAAAAGCATAGTTATTAAACTTTCATTTGTCTCTGTTAACCCTAAAAGCATGTGATATTCTGTTATTTCAGAATTATTATTACTTACTGTAATGTTACTTGCTGATGTTATTACATCTTTCGATTTTTCAGTAAATTTTGATACATTCATAATTTAATCCCCTTCTTCTTTTGTTTATATAAAATTTATTTTTGAGTATATAATATACAAAGTAAAACATTTATATATTGAACAGCACCAATACATTTTATAATAGCACTTGTTCTTTTTTGTACTTTTAAATCATTTTTTTCATTTTTCTTAATTAATTCTTGCCATATCAGAATACTGATTATTATCATAGAAAATTCAAAAAATATCATTGTTCTCTCTCCAGATTTGAATAATGTTGGAGAAAATCCCATTATTAATCTTGATGCAAGTCCAGCAAGAAAAACTACTATTGCAACATTACTATTTAAGTTTTTGAATATCAATAAAAGTGATAATCCAATTGATATAAAGTTTGCAAAAGCAAATATAAGTGGAACTGCATATAATAAGTTATTACTTGTTGCTGGTGATAAAAATACACTTTCAGATATAAGAAGCTCACCAAAAGAAGTTATAAAACCAAACATATTAACTGTAATTGGTGCAAGATAATGCATCAACATTATTGATAAAAATGGTATTACAGCAATCACTCTATATAATTTTTCTTTATAATTAGCAAATACAAAAACTGCAATTATCATTGTAAATATTGTATATATTATATTTCCTCTTCCAATTAATAATCCGATTGTAGATGTAAAACCTAAACTAATTTTATCAAAAAAAGATAGCATTTCTATATTTTTGAAGTTCTCTGCAATCTCTGTTTGATTTCTAGCATGATTTCCAGGACATGTTACTATAAAAGCTAAACTTGCTAAAATTATTATATTTTGAATAATTAAGTATAAATTCACTTTTTTATTTTTTACTATATAAAGAATTGTAAATAAAATGTATGAACCAACTAAAATAGCGCAAGATATTTCTGCATTACCAGCAAAAAATAATGCTATTGTATATAAAATATATTCATACCATTTAATATTTTCATCATCCCAAATCTTTCGTATTGGAATAAGTGAAAATAATAAAGTTGCAAGAGGCCACATATAATTTACTGTTGTTGCAGCCCATCCTGCACTAGCCATTACATTTAATGGATATGCTAATATCATAAATATTAACATTATTGTATTTTCATTTTTATTTTCTTTAACAAAAACTCTAGAAATTGAATATCCTGCAAGTGCAACCATAAAAGCTTCTAAGATAACCCATAAATATTTAGAAGTTTTTAAAACGAAACATAGTATAAATTCAATTATAACTCTTGATGACCACCAATCATATCTATCTCTAACAAATGAAAATATACTATTTCCTGTAACTTGCTCAATAAAATATGCATCATCAAATTTATCTGGTGTAACAAACATAGATAAAGCTAGTTCTAATATGAATAAACATAAAATTGCAAATCTACCATTCTTTTTGAAGAATTCTATAACTTTTTCTTTCATTTTTTAGTCCATCTCCTATTAATCTAATTCAAAAGATATTAGCGTAAATACTAAAATATCTTCATCATCATTTTGATATTGTACATAAACATCATACATTCCTTTTGGCATTCCCAAAACCAAAGAACGTGCATGTAGTCCAGCTTTTTTATGTTCTTCTTCAACTAAATTTATATTTTCTTCCATTTCAGTTGCCATAAAATACATTTTTCCTGTTTCTTGGTGTTTTAAAACATAACTAGAATTTATAGTATTCAAAGGAGCTCCTTCTCTAAATGCCCATCCTGATATTTCAATTGTTTTTCCATTAGTTTCATGTTCTAATAAATCTATATGTGCACTTATTTCTCCATCTTCTACATTTTCAACATTATTTTCTGGATTAATTGAAATAACAGTAGTATTTGATCCTAGCTTATAAGATTTGCATATTAGTAAAGAACTCATTGTAAGCGCTAAATAAACTATAACTAGTATTATAGAAACTATTAATATTTTTATATATCTTGAGTTATTAATTTCTATATTTAAGAATTCCATCTTTATCCCCTTATAATTTTTCAAACTATTTCACGCCATTATTCTACCATAAACTTTAGTAAAATACAACAATTCTATTATTCAAATTCATTTATATTTTTAAACTCATATCCCATATCTCGTATACTTTTTATTACATCTCCTAAAATAACGCTATTATCTTTTGATGTTGCATGTAATAATAATATACATCCATTATGAATATTATCAACTATTTTCTTTTTTCCATATTCTTCTCTATTTTGTTTTTCAACATCCCAATCATCATATGCAGATGACCACATAACACTTGTATATCCTAAATCTTTAAGAATTTTTGTTGTTCTTTCACTAAACTCTCCTTTAGGTGGTCTAAAATATGTCATTTCATAATTAAATTTTTCATATACAGCTTTATGAAGATTCATAACTTCATTTTTTATTTCTTCATCACTTATATTAGGTAAGCATTTATGATTAACTGTATGATTTCCAACAATATGACCTTCCTCTATCATTCTTTTTACAATGTCACTTGCAGTATTTAAGTAATGTGCTGTTATAAAAAAAGATGCCTTCACATTACATTCTTTTAATATATCTAATATTGTTTCTGTATAGCCATTTTCATAACCACAATCAAATGTCAAATAAACATTTTTTGAAGTTTCACTTCCCATTGAAATTCCATCAAATTTTTGAATTACTTTTTCTGCTTTTGTGTCTAAAGTTGGTTGAGAATGAGACTCGCCTCTTCTAAATCCCCATGGTAGCATTTCATTACTAAGTTCAGATGTTGCCTGTGAATATAAACAAAATTGTAATATACAGACAAGTAACAATCCTATTACAAAACAGCTTCTCATAATTTTATCCTTCATAAAAACCTCCGTTTTTTCAATAAAATAAATTAATTAGTATTTTAATAATACTAAAATAATTATATTGAATTATTAATAATTATATTCATCAATTTTCTATAAGAACAAAATATAAAAAAAGAATAAGCACTAATTATGCTTATTCTTTTTTTCTAACGTCCTGAATCACCAACTCCAGCAATATCTTTCATATCTTTTATTTGTTGCTCTACTAAACCTCTAAATTTATCTTTACTTACAACAGACTTTATAGTAGTATTTAAGTTTTCTTTTAAATCTATTCTTCTTCTTGGGAATCCACATGTACGAACTACTGGTTTATATGAATCATATTGACCAAAACGGCTAGTTTCTACTGTTGCCACCTCTCCATTTGATAATAAAACTCTAGTTCTATATGGATATAATTTTACTTTATTAATTAGTAATTCTTTCATCTCGTTACTAATTGATCCATTTATTGCATACTGCCCAAGTTCTGCTACTACATCTTCTAATGATGTATTATTATCAATTGCACGTTTCATAGCATTATCATATACACTACATACATTAATAATTTTTGCACCAAACAAAATACTATTTCTTCTTGAACTAATAGAAACTGGCATTTTTAAAGGGCCTTTTCCATTTTCTGGTTCTTTTGATAATAATATCATTAATTTAGCTGAATTACTAATATTATTCTTATCAGCTACTGCACAATATGAATATACTGGTGTATATCTTTCATCATAATGATCAAGAGGTGTTTCTTTAATTCCTGGAAAAAGTTGTTCCATTCCTTTTATATTTGGTATTTCTGTAAGTGTATTTAATCTGTTATCATCTTTATACATAGTTCCTGCATCTTGTAATAGAGCAGCAACTGCAACATCTTGTAAATTTATTAATTCTTGCTTATTTGAAGTTCGTAAACTATCATTATAAATTTTTGATAATAATATTGAAAAAAATGCAACTCTAACAGCATGAGAACCAGGACCATTTTCTTGTTCTGCATAAGTATTCAAATCATATTGTGGGTCGTTACTTTGTATAGTTTTTTCAACTATCTCATCAGCATTATCTTTTATTTTTTGTACTTGAGCTTCAGTTGGATTATTAAAGAAATCATTTAAACAATTTTCTGTATCTTTTCTTAAACTTTCTTCAACAGTTTCTTTAACTTCATCCATATCTGTTGTTTCATTACCTTCAAAATTTATATGTCCACTTAATTTTCTTAAACGTTCTATAATTCTAGGTGTTAATGTGGTTCCTTTATTTACAATAAGAGCACCATCTCTTCTTATGATATTTTTTTCAAGTACCATTCCTTCCATTAACTCATCAACATTAATTCCCATGTTTATTACCTCCAAAATTAGTATTATACATTTCCCCAAAAATTATAATATTATTTAATTTTTTGTCAATTATGCAATCTATCCTTCTTCTAATATTTTCCAACTTCCTACTATTTCTGGATAATCTTCAAATGTAAGTTCTTCTTTTGTTGTTGGATGAATAAAGCTTAAACTATATGCCCAAAGCGCAAGCTGTTTTCCTCTACCTCTTGTTCCATATTTTTGATCACCAGATAAACTATGTCCTCTTGATGCAAATTGAACTCTAATTTGATGATGTCTTCCAGTATGTAAATCCACTTTTACAACAGACATATTTATTTGATCATTATATTTCACAACTTCATAATCTAAAACTGCTTCTTTAGCATTTTTAGTACCTTCTTTAACAACCTTACTTATATTGTTTTTTTCATTTTTTAATAGAAAATCTCTCATACTTCCTGTTTGACTTTCCATTTTTCCATCAACAATACACAAATACTTTTTATGCATTTTTTTATCTCTTACTTGCTCACTAAGTCTTGAAGCAGATTTAGAAGTTCTAGCAAAAACCATAACTCCTCCAGTAGGTCTATCTAGTCTATGAACTAATCCCAAATAAACATCACCTGGTTTACTATATTTTTCTTTTATATATTTTTTTATAATAGTAAGCATATCTATATCGCCAGTTTTATCTCCTTGTGAAGGTACATTTACTGGCTTTTCTACAACAATTATATGATTATCTTCAAACAAAACTTTTAAATTATTCATTTTTCCCATCTTCCATATATTCCACAAGGAAGTACTAAATTTGACTCTTTCATTGGAAGTCCAATTTCTCCAGATGCATATCTTCCTTTTTTATATTTTAATTTTATTGTTAATATATTTTCTAGTACTTTAGATGAAATACCTGTTGTATAAGAATTTATCAAAAAGAATAGTGGATCATCTGATAATACTTTTGAACATAATTCAACTAAATCTGATATATTATTTTCAAATTGCCATACTTCTCCATTTTTTCCTCTTCCATATGATGGTGGATCCATTATAACTGCATCATACTTATTTCCACGTCTAATTTCTCTTTGTACAAATTTTGTAACATCATCTATTATAAATCTAACTGGTCTATCAGAAAGACCTGAAGATGCAATATTTTCTTTTGCCCATGCAACCATTCCTTTTGAACTATCAACATGACAGACACTTGCTCCTGCATAACTACATGCAACTGTTGCTCCACCTGTATATGCAAAAAGATTAAGAACCTTTATGTCTTTTCTTCCTGAATTCTTTATTTTATTTATCATCCAGTCCCAATTAACAGCTTGTTCTGGAAATAACCCTGTATGTTTAAATCCCATTGGCTTTATATTAAATGTTAAATCTTTATAGTGAACTTGCCATGATTCTGGTAATTTTTTATTATATTCCCAAAATCCTCCTCCTTTATTACTTCTATTATATCTTGCATTTGCACTTTTCCATTTTTCAGGAAATATTCTTTCTTTCCAAATGATTTGTGGATCTGGTCTTATTAAAATAATGTTTGACCAATGTTCTAATTTCTCTCCATCAGACATATCTAAAATTTCATAATCTTTCCAATCTCTTGATACTTCCATAAATTCTTCTTTCTCCATTTTTTTATACTTATTTATTATAACATATTTTACATAAAAATGGAAATAAATTATTATTTATGCTATAATAATTTGTATAAAATACTAGAAAGGTGAATATTATGAAAGTATTAGTTACTGGAACATCAGAAGGAATTGGTAAATCTATTGCTCAAAAATTTTTAAATGAAGGACATGAGGTAATTGGAATTGATATAAATCAAGCAACAATAGAACATAAATCATATACTCACATTCAAAAAAGTATCTGTGACAAAAATCTTCCAAATATTAAAAATATTGAAATACTTGTAAATAATGCTGGTGTACAAGATTCTGGAAATGATATTGATATTAATCTAAAAGGAACAATTGCTATTACTGAAAAATATGGAATTCAAGCACATATAAAATCTATTGTTTTTATTGCATCAAGTAGTGCTACAACTGGAGCTGAATTTCCTGAATATGTTGCAAGTAAAGGTGGAGTTGTTTCTTATATGAAAAATGTTGCGTTAAGAATTGCGCAATATGGTGCAACAAGTAATAGTATTTCTGCAGGTGGAGTTATTACAAAACTAAATCAACATATAATTGATGATCCAAATTTATGGCAACAAGTATTAAATGAAACATTACTTAATAAGTGGGCTTCTTCTGAAGAAATTGCTGATTTTACATATTTCATTAGTATTATCAATAAAAGTATGACTGGTCAAGATATTTTTATTGATAATGGAGAAGCATTAAAATCAAACTTTATCTGGTAATTAGAGTAGTTAACCAAAACCTACTAAAAAAATAATGAGGAGGAAAAAATGAATATTATATTAGGAATTATTAGTATAATTCTATGTTTTGGAACAATTGTTGTACTTGAAAAATTATTTAAAAAGGAAGGTTTATATATTTGGATTAGCATAGCAACAATTATTGCTAATATTCTAGTATGTAAAACTATAAATGTAATTGGTTTTACAAGTTCTCTTGGAAATATTATGTTTGCAAGTGTATTTCTTGCAACAGACATTATGACTGAAAAATATGGTACAGAACATAGTAAAAAAGCTGTTTTACTTGGAATGATTTCTGCTATTATTTTTGTAGTATCTACACAAATTTCTTTGCTATATATTCCAGATACTACAGATTTAGCTCAAGAAAGTATGAAGAATCTATTTGGTATAAATTTAAGAACTAGTATAGCAAGCTTAACAATGTACTTCATAAGCAATATATTAGGAATTTGGATATTTGAAAAAATAAAGAAAAAATTTCCTAATAAATTATGGCTTAGAAATAATGTCTCTACTATAATAGCAAATTGCAGTGAAAACTACTGTTTTGCATTTATTGCTTTTTTAGGAATTTTAGATATACAAGTAATACTATCCATTGCAACAGTAGGATCTATATTAGAAATTTTAATTGCAATATGTGATACACCATTTCTATATATTGCAACTAAAAATAAAACTTAAAATAATATAAAATTGGCAAAGCCACAGAAGAATTCTCCTCTGTGGCTTTTTTTGCACTGGTTAAAACTTTAAATGAATCCTATGGAAGTTGGAAGCATTAATGTATCATTTTGTGAACTCACAAGATTTATCTCATGACTCAGTTCAACTGTCATATTCTCTGGATTGTTATCCATTATTGTTGCAACAATGGATTTATGTATTATACCATTTATTTGATATTCGACAGTCCTTTGTGCTATTTCATAAACTTTTGGCGTATTCAGCATTTTCATAACAATCTTTCTAATAACATCATCATCTCTTACATTTTCTGACAAAAATACAATTGGATTAATTCCAAGAACAATTTTAAAGTTTGTCAAAAAATCTGACATGAAATTTTCTTTCTGACTTTCGAAAGATTTTACGTTTTTTTCAGCTGATTCTTTTTGGTCTTCCCTTGAAAACAAAGCTATTTTCTTTAAACTTTCCAAACAACTTTCAAACCCTTCTTCAAGAATCTTCTTGATTTCATTCTGTCTTGTAATATGTTGTATGGTCTCCTCCAAATTTAACCGTTTAATCACCTCTTCTGTCTTTCTAAAAAAATTGCTTGTAATAACCATCATATCTGCATAGTTCATTTAGTTCATTATCCTTTCGTTATTGTTGACAAGTTATTAGATTCCTAATACAACTTTGGGAACTATTACTTTTACATCATCATCATTACTTACAATGATATATTGTGAAGCATTTGATACTCCATTTGGAATATATCCATCATATGTGCATAAAATATATTCCTTAGTTATATTCATTATCATTTGATCCACAATCTGTTTTGCAGTCCCCTGGGTTTTAGTGTTTTCGTTGGTTTCCATCTCCAAATTTATAAAGTCTCTTACAGTATCTTCATTATGAACCCAATCCAAAATAATTGCGAGATTATCTGCAACAATTCTTTGAAAATTAAATTCAAAATCAGATACAAATGACTCTTTGCTACCCTCAAAAGCTTTGAGATTCTTTTCAGCAATCTCTTTTCTTTCTGCTGGAGCCATTGAAGTCATTTGCTGTAATGCACTCATACAAGCGGAAAATGCACTATCTACAATACCTCTTATCTTATCAGACTTCATAAATTTTTTGAAATCCTCAAAAATTCCTAACCGTCTAAATATCTCATTAGACTTTTCCAAAGTTAAATTTCCCCGTTCCATAATATTTTTGTCCATATTTTAACCTCACTTTAATATAATATTTTATTACAAATTATATTATATCATGCCTCTCACAATTATGTCAACTTGATAGCAAGAGTGAATTTTCTTAACTGTCCTTAAATTTGATTTAAAAAATTTACTATTTCATCTATACTTTCTTTTGGTGTAGATGCACCTGCCATTATTCCTATTTTATCATTATTAGTAAATTCTATTGATTTTAAATCTTTAGATTCCTGCACTAAATATACTTTTCCACAGTTTTCTTCAGCAACTTTAGCAAGTTCTTTGGTATTAGAACTATGTTTTCCACCTATTATAATCATTTTGTTAACTTTTTTTGAAATTTCTCTAGTTTCTTTCTGTCTATTTTCAGTGGAATCACAAATTGTTTTATCTACAATAACATCTGCTTCATAAAAATTCAATTCTAGTTCTTCTACAAGTCTATCAAATTTTAAACTTGAAAATGTGGTCTGTGAAACAATATATACTTTTCCTAAATTCGTTTTTTCATATTCCATATAACAATCTAAAATCTCATCATCATTTTCTATTACAAAACTATTTTTTCCTGCAAAACTCTTAGTTCCAATTATTTCTGGATGATTTTTCTTTCCAACAATTATTATAAAAGATTTTTCTTTTTCTCTTTCAACTTTAATATGTATTGCCTTTACTTTAGGACATGTTAAATCTATTATCTTTAAATTTTTTAAATTTGCTTCTTCATAAATTTCCTTGGCTTCTCCATGAGATCTAAAAATGACATTTGAATTATTGGGAATTTCATCAATAGAGTCTACTGTTATCATTCCTTTGTTTTCTAACATTTGTATTACTTTCTCATTATGAACAATTTCACCTAAACAATATATTTTATCATCATTTACTTCTTTTAATGCTGAATCAATTGCATTTTTTACTCCAAAACAAAATCCCCCTAATTTTCCAACTATTATTTCCATTATTCCTCCAAATATTTTCTAAATATAAGTTAGTGATTACTATTTTATAGTGTTTCTAAAACTGTAATAAAATTATATAATAGATATCCTAATATTATAAAACTTATGCCTGTACAAAAAAATAATATACCTAAAATAATCTTTCTCATAAAAAACCTTCTTTCGTAAAATATATTATATATATATTCACAAAAAAAGTTTTTATTCCAAAAATTTATTAAATGTGTATAGAAAATTCAGCAAGTATTCTTATTACTTGTGCACTTCCAGCATCTGAAATCAAATAAAAAAACAAAATAGCACCTATAACTAATCCCACAAAATTTCCTAAACGTTGATCTGTTGTCGCTTTATAATTTATTAAATTTGATGCAATAGCACCAACTAAACATGCTACACAAAACACTACTATATATAACATATCTGTTCCCCCTTTAATTTATTATAATTCATCTTTTATTCTTTGTGCTAAATCCAAATTAATTCCTTTTACTAGCATTAACTCTTCAAGAGTTGCTTTTTTTATATTATTTACACTTCCAAATTTTTTTAACAAAGCAGTTCTTTTCTTTTCTCCAATTCCTTCTATATAATCTAATTTTGATTTTGTCATTTCTTTATCACGAATTTTTCTATGATATTCAATTGCAGTGTTATGAACTTCATCTTGAAAATTTGTAATAAAATTAAATAAAATTTCTGAAATTTCAAATTCTTCTCTTTCTTCATTTATAAGAGCTTTTGTAGAATGTTTATCATCTTTTATCATCCCAAAAACAGGAATTACAACTCCAACATCATTCATTGCATTTTTTATTGCTCTTATCTGAGTTATACCACCATCTGCTAAAATCAAATCTGGTAAAGAACCAAATCCTCCTTTTGGATTTTCAACAGAATGTTTTAATCTTCTAGTTACAACTTCTTGCATACATCTTGGATCATCTTGTCCGAAAACTGTTTTTATTTTAAATCTCCTTGATAGATTTCTTTTTATAACTCCATTCTGTGCTACGCACATTCCTGCAACAATAAAATTTCCTGATATATTAGAAATATCAAAACTCTCAATTTTTAAAGGTAAATCTTCAAGTTCTAAAACATCCCTTAATTCTGTTAAAATTTCTGTTTTATCTTTAAGCTTATTTTCTAATGTTATTTTACTATTTAGTTCTGCCATTTCAACAAATCTTAATTTTTCACCTTTTTGAGGACTCTTTATTTCTACTTTTCTATTTCCCCTTTGAGAAAGCCACTTTTCAATTACTTCTTTATCTTCTAACTGATATCTCTGCATTATTTTACTTGGAAAATTCTTTTTATCCATTTCTATATAATACTGTTTTATAAAACCAGAAACAATCTCTTCTTCATCCATATCTTTTAATTCATCAAAAAAGTAATGCTCTCTTCCTATCATCTTGCTATTTCTGATAAAAAATATTTCTATACATACAGTAACTTCATTTTTATATAATCCAATTACATCTATATTATTTTCAGATATGTTAGATACTTTTTGTTTCTCTGAAACTCTTTCTATAGCTAATATTCTATCTCTAACAGCTGCTGCTTTTTCAAATTCTAGTTTTTTAGAATATTCTTTCATATCTTCTTCTAAATTTTTTATAATACTATCAATTTTTCCTTCTAATAATAGACATATTTGATCAATTTGCTTTTTATATTCTTCTTTAGAAACATATCCCATACAAGGTGCTAAGCATTTTTTTATATGATAATTTAAACAAGCTCTATCTTGATTTCTAAAATTTTTACATTGTCTAATTTGGAATTTCTCTTTAATAAAACTTACCATTTCCTTTGCACTACCAACATTAGGATATGGTCCAAAATATTTAGCTCCATCATTACTAATTTTTCTTGTCATAAATACACTTGGATAGTCTGACTTCACATCAATTTTTATGTAAGGATATGTTTTATCATCTTTCAATAAAACATTAAATTTAGGTCTATATTTTTTAATTAAATTACATTCTAAAATTAATGCTTCATCTTCACTTCCAACAACTATATATTCAAAATGATCTATTAGTGATACCATTTTTTCAATTCTTGGAGTTTTATTATTCTTTCTAAAATATTGCCTTACTCGATTTTTTAAAACAATAGCTTTTCCAACATATATAACATTATCATCTTTATCATGCATTAAATAAACTCCAGGTTTTTCTGGAAGTTTTTTTAATTCTTCTTCAATATCAAACATTATCTATCTCCATTTATTCTTCAATATAACCTATATATGGTATATTTCTATATTTTTGATCTATATCAAATCCATATCCTACAACAAATTTATTTTCTATTTCAAAACATGTGTAATCTATATCAACATCAATTTCTCTTCTCTCTTTTTTATCAGCAAGTACAGCAATTTTTAAAGAATTTGGATTCAAAGTTTGTAAATATTCTTTTAAATACTTAAGTGTGTAACCAGTATCAATAATATCTTCAACTATTAAAACATCTTTTCCTGAAATATCACAATCTAAACCTTTCTTTATAATAACATTTCCTGTACTCTGTGTTCCTTGATAACTAGAAACTTGCATTACTTCTAAAATTACTGGAGTTTTCATCTTTTTTACTAAATCCACTGTAAAGAAAATAGCTCCTTTTAATACAGAAATAACAATTAGCTCTTTTCCCTCATAATCTTTATCAATATTTTCCGCAACTTCTTTAATTCTTGATTGTATTTGTTCTTCTGTATACATTACTTTTAAATTTTTTAAAACATTATCCATATAAACACCCTATCTTTCATTATCTTCATTTCTATCTATTTTTTTAATTGCTACATTTTTACCTTGATTATTATACTCTTGACTTTTAATTTCTAAATACTCAAAACAATTTGATGTAGCATTTCTATTATGTGAATTATCTGTTTGTGAATTAAATAATTTTTGATTACCTTTTATAAAATGATTCATTATTTTCTCAAAGTCTAGTTGAAATAAACTTTTTTCCTTTGTATCTTCTTTTACAATTCGTTTTAATAAGACACAAACATTTTTATTGTCATATTTATTTTCAAAAATCTCCTCTTCAAAAACTTTATCTATAAATTCTTTAGTTATTGGTAAATCATAAGTAAACTTTCTTTCTATAATATGTTCATTTATATATTGTTCATCAAGCTCATCTAATTGACCATATTGAGCATATTTACATACATTTAAAAATTCACTCTCATCTCTAAAATTATGTGCACTAGCAATTACACTATCAAAATCATTTATTATTGAAAGTGTATTTACTCTGTTATAATCTACTCTATCATACACAATTCTTCTAATATTAGATGAAAATTCTACATTAAAATATTCTAATCTATCTTGCATAGTAGCAGTAAACTTATTATGATTATATTTTAATTCATTATTAAAGTTTACTGCATCTTCATAATTTCGCAAATCTTTGTTTATAATTCTTTCATAAAATTTATATTCACACAATTCATATATTCCTACCATAGCATCTTGTATATTACAACACTGTTGTTCAAAAGTTATTTCATCATCATCATATGGATAAAGTGTATTATGCAATAAAGCATAATTAGCTTCTATTGCATCTAAAAAATTATATGCATGTTCTAGTTCTTCTCCAACATGATCTGCTAGAAAACTTGCAAGTTTTTCTCTTCCTTTTATTGCATTTTTTAAAAAATCTTGTTCACTTACTCCATAAACTGCTTCTATTGCATCTGCTATAAATGTTATATCTCGATAGCTTGATGCACTATTATTGAAATATATGTTATCTTGTTTATTATTTCCCCAAACTGCTCTATATGAAGCTTTTTCAATAATAGCTTCTAAAAGAGATGCATTATATTTTTTTGTGTATATATTATAATTAGATAATCTATCTTCTCCATTTTCATCACATGATAATACGTGATATACTTCATGTGTTAAAGTTTGATATAACTTTTCACTATCAACTTTTTCAGCATATTCTTTTTTTATAACAATTCTTTTTTCATCATAAAAAAATAATCCTAAAACATTTTTATAATATTCAGGTATACTAGCAATTTCAATTTTTTCTAAATTATATAATAAAGAAACAACATCCTGTTGAATTTCTTCAGGTGATAAATCATATAAATCAGCTCTTCTAAGTAAAATATCAACAATAATTGGATGATATCTTTTATCTACATTTAATGTGCTTACATAATTTTCATAATATTCTTTTAATTGTTCATTATCATAATATCCATTTGACATTTGTATATAAATCCTTTATCTATAATATTGGTAATTCTATATCTATTTTCTTTTTCATTCTCTCTTGACTTGATTCTTTTCTTATAACATCTGTTTTACCTGATGAAAATTTATTCATTATTTTTTTTATAAGATTTTTACTTTCCTCAGTTATATTATCTAACTGTTTTAAATTTCCTTTATTATCTCTTTCATATAAATTTCCATCACTATATAAGTAATATTCTTTATTGTTTTCAGACGTTATAATAGTTATTAATGTTTTATCATTTATTTCTGAATTAGCCATAATTTTTCCTTTCAAAATTTACTAATTATACTTGAATTATAGCATTTGAAGGTTTTATTTACAATAGAAAAAATTTATTTCCAATAAATTTTAATTGACATTTACGCATATTTCACATATTATAGAATAGAAATAGGTTAGTAAGTATAAATTTAAGAAAGGAGTAAAAAAACAGATAGTTAGCGCCAGAACTACTTAGTGTAGTTGACGAGGTCTAGAGTTATCGAAATATTCGGCGGATACTCTAGTGGTACGATTATTACCATATACTAAATCAAAAAATAGTAGTAATACTATAACAAATTTTAGTAATTAATCTTACTTACACCTAATTTAAAAACTGTGTACAGAGGTAGATTCCCTACCTTTAATTTTAATACCAGTTTTATAAGAAAGGTGGTTTTTTTATGTGTGGAATAGTTGGTTATATTGGAAAAAAGGAAGCAAAACCAATATTATTAAATGGTCTTTTTAGACTAGAATATAGAGGTTACGATTCAGCTGGAATCGCAACTATTGAAAACAGTGGTTTAAAAGTTATAAAAAATAAAGGTCGTGTAAATGATTTAAGTAATACAAATGGAATTGATTCTTTAAAAGGAACTTTAGGAATTGGTCATACTAGATGGGCAACTCATGGTAAACCTTCTAGTACTAATTCTCATCCTCATATGGATAATTCTGAGAATTTTGCTGTTGTTCATAATGGAATTATTGAAAATTATGCTGATTTAAAAGAATTTTTAAAATCTCATAAATATACATTTTTATCTGAAACAGATACTGAAGTTATCCCTAATTTAATTCATTTTTATTACGAATCTTCAAAAAAATCAGGAAATTTACGTTTTCTAGATGCTGTTGCAAATGCTTGTAAAATGCTTAAAGGAAGCTATGCTATTGAAATTTTATCTTCAATGTATCCAGATAACATGATTGTTGTTAGAAAAGATAGTCCTTTAGTTATTGGAAAAGGTATTGAAGAAAATTATATAAGCTCAGATATTCCTGCAATTTTATCTTTTACAAAAGATTTCTATCTTTTAAATGATAATGAGTTTGCATTTATTTCAAGAGATTCAATTAATTTTTATGATAGTGAATTGAATACAATAAATAAAGAATGTCAAAATATTACTTGGAATGCAGGTGCTGCTGAAAAAGATGGTTATCCAGATTTCATGTTAAAAGAAATTAATGAACAACCAAAGTCTATTAGAGAAACTATTGGTTCTAGAATTTCAAATGATTCAAAAACACATCTTTCAGATATTGATTTAGATAAGAAATACTTAAGTTCAATTAATAAAATTTTTATTGTAGCTTGTGGAACTGCAATGCATGCTGGTTATGCTACAAAACCTATTTTTGAAGGATTATGTGAAATACCAGTAGAAGTTGATGCAGCTTCAGAATTTAGATATAGAAATCCTTTAATTAATGAAAAAACACTTTGTATATTTGTAACTCAATCAGGCGAAACTGCTGATACAATAGCAGCATTAAAACTTGCAAAATCTAAAGGAGCAAAAACAATTGCAGTTTCTAATGTTATAGGTTCTTCTATTACTAGAGAAGCTAATTATACAGTATACACTCATGCTGGCCCTGAAATTGCTGTTGCTTCAACAAAAGCATATACTTCACAAATAGTATTACTTGCAATTATTGCAATTTATTTTTCTGAGATATTGGAAAAAAACTCTGACAAAGCTTTAGAATTAAAAAATGATATATTACTTCTTCCTTCAAAACTTGAAGAAGTTTTAGAAAATACTGATAAAATAAAAGCTTTTGCTCAAAGAATTTATAAAGAAAAAGATGTATTCTTTATTGGTAGAGGTATTGATTATTCTGTTGCACAAGAAGGTTCTTTAAAATTAAAAGAAATTTCTTATATTCACTCTGAAGCTTATCCTTCAGGTGAATTAAAACATGGTGCAATTGCATTAATTGAAAACGACATAACAGTTATTTCTGTATTAACAAATAGATTATTAGTAGAAAAATCGGTAAGTAATATATTAGAAGTTGTTACTAGAGGAGCAAAAACATTTATTGTAACAAATCAAGAATTAAATCATGATTTTGATGAAGTTATACAAATACCAAAAACAAATTCTCTTATCTCCCCTGTTCTTTCAGTTGTTCCTTTACAAATTCTTGCTTATTATATATCTAAAGAAAAAGGATTGGATGTTGATAAACCAAGAAATCTTGCAAAATCAGTAACTGTTGAATAGAAAATAAATAAAAACCCAATTAAAAAAATTGGGTTTTTATTTTATATTATTTTTATCTTCTTTTCTTTTGCTTGCTTAATCAAATAGTCATATTTTGATTCCTCAGCTTTTATTTGATAAGTAAAATAATCAATCAAATCACCATCAGCGTATTGTAGATTATTATACATATTATCTAATGTTTCTTTTACAATTTTTATATTTTTTAGAAGATCTCTATTTTTTTGAGAATCATCTAACTCTGAAATTTCTACTTCTTTTACAAATTCGCTATACATAAATATCTCCATTCATAATTTTATTATCAATATATATTTATGTATTTTTTCTCAAATTATTCATGATTTACAAATTTTTCAATTTCTTCCCAAACTTTTTCTTGATAAATTTTTCTTTCTGAAGAAAATGGTAATATTGTACTAAAAGAAATACCTAAAATTTCTTTTATTTTTTCAACTTCTCCATCAACTTTAGTTACAGCAATTTTATCAGCTTTATTTGTAAGAACCATAAATGGTAGATTACTTTTTAAAATATAGTCATACATAAGAATATCATCAGATGTTGGCTTATGTCTAATATCTAGTAATAATATTATTAAAGTAACATTATTTCCCTCTTCTAAGTATTGTTCAATAAATCCACCTGAAATTATTTTTTCTTGCTTAGACATTTTACTATAACCATATCCTGGTAAATCTACAAAATAAAATTTATCATCCATATTATAAAAATTTATTTGTCTTGTTTTTCCTGGAACATTACTTGTTCTAGCTAGATTTTTTCTATTAACCATAGTATTTACAAATGATGACTTACCTACATTAGATTTCCCCACTAAAACAACTTCTGGAAGATTCCCTTTTGGATATTGTTTTTTACTTACTGCTGATATCTCAAATTTTGGATTACTTATTATCATTTTATTTCTCCAATCTTTATTTTTTTGCTTCCAATATTTTAGTTCCTCCCATATATGACCATAAAACTTCTGGTACTTTTATACTTCCATCTTCTTGATAATTATTTTCAAGAACTGCAATTAGTCCTCTTGGACTAGCTACAACTGTATTATTTAAAGTTGCAACTAAATAATTTCCTTTTTCTCCTTTAGCTCTAATTGACAATCTTCTTGATTGAGCATCTCCTAAAGTTGAACAACTTCCTACTTCAAAATATTTTTGTTGACGTGGACTCCATGCTTCAACATCACAAGATTTTACTTTTAAATCTGCTAAATCTCCACTACAACATTCTAATGTTCTTACTGGAACATCTAAACTTCTAAAGAATTCTACTGTATAATTCCACATTTTATTATACCAATCCATTTGATCTTCTGGTTTGCAAAGAACTATCATTTCTTGTTTTTCAAATTGATGAACTCTATACAATCCTCTTTCTTCTAAACCATGAGATCCTACTTCTTTTCTAAAACATGGAGAATATCCAGTTATAGCAATTGGTAATTCTTCTTCTTTTACTATTTGCCCTTTAAATTTTCCAATCATTGAATGCTCACTTGTACCAATTAAATAAAGATCTTCTCCTTCGATTTTATACATCATAGCTTCTAATTCTTCAAAGCTCATAACTCCATTTACAACATCACTTCTTATCATAAAAGGTGGAATGCAATAAGTGAATCCTTTATTTATCATGAAATCTCTAGCATATGCAATCATTGCTTCATGAAGTCTTGCAACATTTCCTAATAAATAATAAAATCCATTACCACTTGTTCTTCCTGCACTTTCTTTATCAAGCCCATTTAAAGATTCTATTATATCTGCATGATATGGTATTTCGTAACTTGGAATAACTGGTTCTCCAAACTTTTCATTTTCTACATTTTCTGTATCATCTTTTCCTATTGGTACAGAAGCATCCATTATATTAGGAATTTTCATCATTCTTTCTTTGATTTCTTCTTTTAATTCTGTTTCTCTTCCTTCATTAGCAGTAAGTTTTTCATTAATTTCTTGAACTTCATTTTTCTTGCTTTCTGCTTCTTCTTTTTTTCCTTGTCCCATTAATGCTCCTATTTCTTTACTAATAGAATTTCTCTTCATACGAAGTTCATCACACATTAATGTTAACTCTCTACTTTCTTTATCAAGTTCTATAATTTCATCAACCAATACTAATTTGTGATCTTGAAATTTCTTTTTAATATTTTCTCTCACCATTTCTGGATTTTCTCTTAATAATTTAATATCTATCATAATTTTTCCTCCTTATCTATTTATCACTTTTTGTATAATCTTTGCTTAATTCTTCACATAACTCAAATCTATGTTTTTGTCCAGTTATATTATCTGGTCTTTCTGAAATCTCTTCTAAAAACATTTTTTCTCTTCTTACCCAAATTCTGGAATCATTTCTTTCATATAATGGTTTATAAACAACAATTCTCTCTTTTGTTTCTGAATCTAAAGCCACATTTTCAACAAAATAGTAATTTCCTTTAAAGTGTCTGTACACTTTTCCAACTTCAACTTCATTCATAATTTTACCTCCATTAATAACTTAATTTTAAAAACAAAAATGCCCTTATACTATAAAAGTATAAGGGCGAATAATTCGCGGTACCACCTTTGTTTTTTCTTATTATATTGCTATAACCTGCAACAACTCGGTCTAGTTTTACTAGAAACATCTTAAGAGTAGATTTCATAAATACTTTTACTTATTTACACCAGCCATAAGCTCTCTTTAAAAAGTTTATTTATTACTTAGTTCTTAATCAAACGTTTTACTTATTATGCACATTATTATATCATAAAATAATAAAATGTAAACCTTTTTATTATAAAATTTTTATTGCCCCTATAACTAAAGTTATAGAGGCAACTTTTTTTACTTCTTAAACCATGGTCGTTTAGTGATTGTCACAACTGCGATATTTCCTTGGCTTTCTACATTTGTTTCAAGACGTTTATACTTTTTCCTTAGCTTATTCAGACGCCATTCAAGCATATCATTTTTAAAATACTCAAATAGTTCATCTGCTAGTTTGGAATTGCATATTCTTGTCTTGGAAATTACCTTTAACCGGCAATAAGAGATTAAATACGAGTCATTTTCACGTTTTTCTACTTCAGCTTCTTTTACATAAATAAAACTCTTCATGTTATCTCTCCTTATATACTAGACATATGCTACATGATATTGATTATAGCACAAAAACTGGAAAAGTAAATACATTTTCCAGCCTTACATTTATTTTTTTATTATTTTTAAAGCTTTTTCTCGTGGTAACATAATCGTATGTTCACATTTGCGACATTTTAGTTTAAAATCTACACCTATTCTTGTTATTTCCCATTCTTTACTACCACATGGATGTGCTTTTTTTGTTTTTACTATATCTCCAATATTATATTCCATAATATATACCTCTTTATCTTAATGCTATTTTGAAGCCACCCACAACTGTATTGTGGGCAACCTCATAAAACAGCTTATCCGAAAAGCAACTTATCCTACATGTTCACTAATAAAACTCTTTATTCCTTCCCGAATCTTTTTTCTCACACTCCGCTTGCTAATTTTAACATGTGCAGTACGTGAATTTTGACGGCTAGTTATCCGCACATTAACATCATACTTGGTAGCATCAAGCTTACTTTCTAAAATATCATACAGGCGATAGTTCTTCATTTTTTCAAAAAGTATATGTACAATTTCGCCCTCTTCTTTATTGTGCTCCTCAGCCAATAACTGAATAACATTTGCACTATCCTCAACTTTCAGCTGAAAACAGTTTTCTGTTTCATAAATCTCCCTAGGTGTTGAAACTACCTCATAAATGTTAGGTTTACTTTGTGGCAACAAATTAGTTTTTTTCATACGTCATCCTCCTCTAACTTGTTGTTTTCAATAAAGCTACATATATATTATATCATATTTTCCTAATTTTCTCAAGAAAACAAAAAGTGAAATTTCTTGGACATTTATATGTTTCACTTTTCCAAAAAAAAATTTGAGGAATAACTCCTCAAATTTTCTTATATTCTTTTTAATAATTCTTCTTTTCCTAAAACTTGCATAATTTCATATAAATCTGGAGTATTACTTCTTCCTGTTAATTTTACTCTTATAACTGTACTTATATCTCCAACATGACCTTTGTATGAATCTGGATTTGCTTTATATTCTTTAACTTCTCTAGCATATCCAAATTCTTCTGCTAAATCTTTCATTTTATCAAACCATGTTTGTTTATCATCTGATTCATTATAATATTTTTCAAAATATGTTTTTACTATATTTTTAATTTCAATCTCATCTGTTACTTTTTGATATTCATATTCTGTATTTTTATCAAACTTTTCAGGATACATATAGTAAATAATATTTTTAACATCAGACCATTTAGCTATATCTTTTCTTGGTTTAGCATTTCCTCTTTCAATTCCTAAAACTTTTAAAGAATATTCTTTATTTGATAACATTTCTGCAAGTTCTTCGTCATATTCTTTTGCCCATTCTAATGATTCATTATAAACCTTTTCAGCAGAATATCTTGAAATAACATTTTTTGAAACATCAAGCATTTTTACCATATCAAATAAAGCTCCACTTACACTCATTTTTTTCAAATCGAATGGAAATTCATACATTGATTTATCTGGATTTTGTTTTCTCCAAATTTCAAAATTAGAGTTTGCAATGTTCATTAAATATTCTAAAACTGCATCTTTAGGAATACCTTCTTCTTTATAATAACTTACTGCTGATTCTGGATCTTTTCTTTTACTTAATTTACGTTTTCCTTCTCCATCCATTTTCATCATTGGAGCAATATGTGCATATTTTGGAGCTTTAAATCCCATTACATAAAATAATTGTAAATGTAGTGGAACTGAAGCAAGCCATTCATCTGCTCTTATTACCATATTAGTTCCCATTAAATGATCATCAACTAAATGTGCAAAATGGTATGTTGGTAATCCATCAGATTTAATTATTACAATATCTTGATCATTTTCAGGAAAATCAACACTTCCTTTTATTGCATCTTTATGTTTTATTTTTTTATCTGGATTTCCTGGTGATTTGAATCTAACTATATATGGATCTCCATTTTTTATCTTTTCAATTGCCATATCAATAGGCATATTTCTACACTTTGTCCATTTTCCATAATATCCAGTTCTCTCTTTTGCTTTTTCTTGATCAGCTCTAATTTTATCTAAATCTTCTGGTGCGCAAAAACATGGATAAGCATTTCCTTCTTCAATTAATTTTTTTGCATAAGATTGATATATATCTTTTCTTAATGATTGTTTATAAGGACCATATTCACCATGATCTACATTATTTTCATCAATATATTCATTTGGTGATAAATCAAAATCTTTTAAAGCATCTAATATTTGTTTTGTTCCACCTTCAACTTCTCTTTTTTGATCTGTATCTTCAATTCTTACAAAAAATACACCTGTATCTTTAGCCATAAGTTTTGCAATTAAACTTTGGTAAATTCCACCAATATGAACAAATCCAGTTGGACTTGGTGCAAATCTTGTTACAATAGCTCCTTCTGGTAAATTTCTTACTTTATATTTTTCTTCATAGTATGTATAATCCTTTACATCTGGAAATATTAAATTTGCTAAGTCTTTACAATCCATATGAACTCCTCTTTTCTTTTAAAATCTTATCTATTATAGCAAAATTTTCTTATGTTTTCAATATACTACCAGTTTTTTCCACTATAATATTCATAATCTTCTGATGATCTTATATACTCTAATCCTTCTTGTCTTGATTTTCTTGCATCTTTTTGTATTTTCTCTAATTGTTCTTGTACTTTATCTGTATTTGGCTTACTTTCTTTTTTTTCATCATCAGGTTTATCTTTTTCATTATTTTCTTGTACATTAGAATTCTGCAATTCTTTTAACATTTTATCAATATCAGATTTTAATTGTTCAGCAGTACTATTATGTCCTAGGTTATTATTTTCGTTTGCACATCCTTCTTCACATAACACTTTCCTTGCTTCTTGTAACTCTACTATTATATCTTGCAAACTACTATTTTCATTAATATTAGCAATCATTGAAAGTGCAAGATTTATTCTTACACTACACTGTTTATTATGTAGTGGATTCCAATCTAAAGCTTTTCTATATTCATTAATTGCTCTATAAAATTCTCTTTTTTTATATAACATATTTCCATAATTATAATGTATTTTATAAATTTGACTTGCTATTACAATTAATATTAAAACAATATAAACAATAATTATTTTTCTCTTCATTATAATTTCCTTTTATAATTTATAAATTCATATATTAACATTCCTATTAATGGTATTGCAAATATATAATATATATCTGTGTAAGAATTATCAGTACCATTTTCAAATTTTGTTACTTTCAATTTTTCTATTTCTTTTATTTTATCATCTATATCTGATTTATCATTCATATAAATATAATCAATACCTATATCACTTGCCACACTTTTTAAATTATTCTCATCTATTCTTGAAATAGCTTTAGGAATTGGATAACCTGCTGAAGTATAATCTTCTAAATATGTATATTTATCATCATAATCTTTTATTTTCATTTTTCCACCTTGCTCTGTTCCAAATCCAAGTACAGCACCATTTTGAACATATTCTTGAATTACTGAAAATGATTTTAATTTATCTTCATTTGTTATTTCTCCATCACTAATAAAAAATAATATACTTACTCTATCATCGGTTTTATCAGATGATTCCAATTGTTTTTTCATATCCTCTAAAACAATATTTAATGTACTTCCTTTTGCATAAATCATATTTGCTACATTTATTGTTTCAAGTGCTTCTTTGGTTATATTTAGATCTCTAGTATATGGTGTAAGCAAATTCACTCTATTATTAAAAGTCATAACAGAAAATCTTGCACCTCCTAATTTTTCCACTATATATTTAGTAGTTTCTTTTATTCCTTGAAGTCTTGTACTATTTCCTTGATAATCTTCTGCTATCATACTTATCGTACTATCTATTACAAATAAAACATCTAAATTGTTTGTAGCTTTTTGCGAGTTTGTATCTTCTACCATTATTCTTAAATTCATAACAAAAACTAGTAGAATTATAATCTCTTTTCTTATTAAATTATTTTTACTATGATTAGTCTTCCATACAAATAAACTTGCAATAATGCAAAAAATCAACATTAACCATATAGGTATAATCCCTTTAATTATCATATACTCACCTTTTTATCTAATATAAATAATACTGTTATTCCTATAATAACAAATATAAATGGGATAAGTGGTTTATCATATTTTCTTATTTCTCTATTCCCCTCAATAAAACTTTTTGAAGTATTTTCAATATTATTTATAATATCTTGAACCTGTGATTTATCAGACATTGTATAATATTTGCCTCCAGTAAACTCTATTGCTTTTTTTAATTCTTCTTCGTCATTTTCTTGAATAGTATCTGGTGCAATTCCAAATACAATTATATTTTTTTCTTTGCATAATTTTGCAGAATCCATTAAATTTATTATTTCTTTACCTGCAAGATTATTATCAGTAGTAAATATAATTATTCTACTTCTTTCTTCTTCAATATTAGAAAAATTATAAACACAAGATGCTAAACCTTCACCAATTAAAGAACTTCCTCTTATATCAGCTCCCTCTTGAGTACCATATATTATGTATTGAGATTCTTCCCATTTATCTATACTAGAATTATTTTTCATATTAATTTCAATACTTTCATGAAGTTTATCAAGTTCTTCTAAGATATATTGATAATCATCTGTTAGTGGAGAAATTAAAACAGATGAACTATTAAAAATTGAAATGCCGAATCTCTCACCTTTAAGACTATTTACTGTTTTCTTTAAATTATCAACTAATTCAAAATTTAATTCATCTACTGATGCTGATACATCCATACATAAAAAAATATCTCTTGAACGATTTTGATTTTCTATATTTTCAATTTTAGCAGGTCTTGATAAAAGAATTAATGTCATTAGTATTAAAAAAATACATACACCTTCAATCAAATATGTTAATTTCTTGTATTTTTTAATAAGTTCTTTATAGTATGGTAATTCTTTTATATATTCTGTACCTGCGATTTTTCTACCATTTTCATAAAAATCACTTTTTTTAAATTTGAGTAATATCAATACTATAATAACAGGTATTCCTATAATTAAAACAAACGGATAAATTAATTCCATTTTTTTATTACCTTTCTTGTTTTTTCAATAGATAATTTAATATCACCTAAAGATTTTTCTGCAAATTCTGGTCTATAATATTCCTTAATAAGTTCATAAAGCATTGACATATTTAATCCTTTTATATCTTCTAATGTGTAGTTTTGAACCTTTATTCCTGTAACAGCATATACAAAATATCTAATAATACTACTTAAATTTTGATATGCTTTTCTTATTGTAATTTCATTTTTATCAATCTTATTTTCAAGTACAATTAATTTTTTCAAATATTTTAATTTTATTGACTTAATATTTTTTATATTGTTATTTTCAATTTGATTAATAACTTTTTTCTCTTTTTTACTTTTTTCTAAAAACCACAAAACAAATATCAATATTATTGTAAAAAATATTACTAAATATAATATTGAATATGAAAATGAAGGTTCAAGACTAACTGATGTTTGCATATCTATGCCTTTCTAATAAATTTATAATTTTAGTAACACATTCTTTATTATTATTAATTGTTACTGATTGAATCCCATATTTTTCAAGCTTTTCAGTGCATTCTTTTGTAAGTTCTTCTTTGGCTTTTACCTCTAATTCATGCAATTTTTCATCTTTAAATAAAAGTCTTGGAATATATTTACTACTTTCAACGTCATATGCTTTATCACCTGTCATATATGCATCATTTATATCTATTAATAAAATATCGTGTAATATAGATACTTTTTTTAATGTATTTTCTTCTATACTTTTAATACCAGATAAATCTGTAAACACAAATATTATCATTCTCTTTTTTATATGATTACATATATTATTTAATACATTATTGATATTCGATACATTAGTATTTTCAAGTTCTTTTTCATAAGATGATAATATTCTTTCTATATTATAAAGTCCTGATTTGAAATTATAATACTTTACTTCAGTATCTTTATCATACGCAGATCCAACATAATCACCATTTTTATCTGCAATATATGATATAATTCCTGCACTCATTATTGCTATATCTTTTTTTGGTTCATTAAAACCGAGTATCTGCAAGCATCTTTTTTCCAGTATCAAATACTAACATTATATTGTGTTTTTTCTCAGCTATATATTGCCTAATTAATAAATTGCCTCCACTTCTTGCAGATGCTTTCCAATCAATATCTTTTACATTATCACCAATCACATAAGTACGTAAATCTTCAAAATTCATACTTTTGCCTTTGTAAATTGACTTATATGTACCATCTAAAATATTTGATGTTTTTTTACTTGCATATATACTTATATTAGCTTTTATTTTAGTTATATAATTCATTATCATGGCGTTTTTATAGCTCCTATTATTTCATCAATTATATTTTCTACACTAATATTATCTGCAATCGCAGTAAAATTTAGTTCTATTCGATGTCTTAATACTGTATATTTCAAAGCTTTAACATCATCTGGTATAACATAATTTCTACCTCTTATTAAAGCAATTGCTTTTGAAGCTTCCATAAATGCAATTGCTCCTCTAGTACTTGCACCCATTGTTACATATTTAGCTAAATCTTTAGATACAACCTCTTCAACATTTCTTGTTGCATTAATAATATTAACTATATATTTTTTTATTGATTCATCAATATATACTTTTTTAGCAAGTTCTTGCAAATACTTAATATCTTTTATATCTAAAACTGATTTATTATTAACAAAAACATCTCTTTCAATTCTATTTAATACTTCAAGTTCTTCTTCCATACTTGGATAATCTAATTTCTCTTTTAGTAAAAATCTATCTAGTTGAGCTTCTGCAAGTAAATATGTTCCCTCTTGTTCTATTGGATTTTGTGTAGCAATTACCATAAATATATCTGGCATTTTATAAACAGTTCCACCAATTGTTGTTTGGCGTTCTTGCATAGCTTCAAGCATAGCACTTTGAGTTTTTGCACTTGATCTATTAATTTCATCTAATAATACAAAATTAGCATATATTGGTCCAAGTTCAGTTTCAAAACTATGATTAACTTGATTATAAATTTGTGTACCTACAATATCACTTGGTAACAAATCTGGTGTACATTGTATTCTTGAAAATTTACCAGCAACCGAATCTGTTATTACTTTTGCTGCTGTTGTTTTAGCAAGTCCTGGAACTGATTCAAGTAATATATGACCATTTGCAATTAATGATACAAGTAATGATATTCCTAAGTTTTTCTGTCCTACAATTCTTGAACAATAATATTTCCATAATATATTTATCATTTCTTTTGATTTTGCAAGTTCTTCTTGTGATATTTTTTCTTCTGTTTCCATTTTTCTCTCCTTTATAAAATCTTCATTAGTTCTTTTAAATCTTTTACAATAATATAATTATCCAAATTAATATCTTTTTTATCACGTTTTCCATCATAATCATATAGAATAGCTTTCATACCAACTATACTTGCAGATAATATTTCTTTGTTTTTAGAATCACCTATCATTAAACATTCATCAGGATCTGCACCAATTTCATTCAATACATTTTCGATTGATTTTCTATATGGTTTTAGTCCATATATTTCTGGTCCAAAAACTTTCTTAAAATATTTGTCATACCCAATATTTTCTATTCTCTCTGATTGAGCATCTCCAAAAAAATTTGTATATATATATAATTTATATTTACTAGCTAAATATTCTGCTGTTTTTCTATCTAATAAAATTTTTCTTATCCATTTTTTTCCAACAACATCACACAATTCATCAATTAATTCTATACTATAATTTCTATTTAAGTTTTTATTTAAAAACTCTAATAAACCTTGCTTTGTAAAATAAAGTTCTTCTTCTGATACTGAAGATTCATATTCATCAACAGTATCATAAATTTTAAGATAATCTTC
>CAORJJ010000008.1 GCA_948517135.1 uncultured Clostridia bacterium
ATTTAAAGTAATTTTAAAAGTTAAAGAAACTATAGAAGTTCCAACTGAAGTTATATTCAAATTAGTATCTATTGAAGGAAGTAATGGTAAGGAAGATATATTTGCAACTGATTCACAATTATCAATAAATATTATAGAAAAAGAACAACAAGAAGAAGCAAAAATCACATCAGAGATATATAAGATTGAAGCTCCTTATATATCAAGAATTGGAGAAGAAACAACAGTGGCTGAATTTAAACAAAATGTAGAAGCTAATAGAGAAATAACAATTATAGATAATAATGGAAATAAATTAGAAGAAGATGATATTATAGGAACAGGAATGACAGTAAAAGTTGGTGAGGAACTAGAATATACATTAATTGTTATAGGAGATATTAATGGAGATGGAAAAATAACAATAACAGATATAGCACAAATAAAATTACATCTTATAGATAAAGAAATTTTAACAGGATCTAATTTTATAGCAGCAGATTTAAATAGTGATGAAGAGCTTACAGTAACAGATTTAGCACAAATAAAATTAATATTTCTTGATGTATCAGTAGTACAATAATAATAAAAAGTAGGCATCTTAAATAAGATACCTACTTTTATAATTTTCTTACAAAAAATGAACTATAAAATATTTTAATTATAAAATTAAATCATTAGATCCCAATAAAATTTTGTTATATAAATAACTAGAAAATACTACAATATTATGGTATAATGCTAAAAGATAATTAAACTGTAAAATTTATAAATAAAAAGAAAGGATGGATGTAAAAGTATGAAAAGTTTTCAAAAGAAAATTGCGATAGTGTCGGTTATAGTATGTTTACTTGCAATTGGAACTTACATTTTTGCTAGTTCAAATTCAGTACATATAACTAAACAAAATGCAAAACCAATGCTATTGCAATCTGGAGGTGGAAATGGGGTTTTATTTACAGAGGAAATCAAAGATGAAACTCAAAATCTACCTACACAATCAATTAGAAGTGAGTTTTCAGAAACTTTGGAAACAATACAAGAATATAATGATGCAGTAAAAGTTTCAGCGTTACCAACAACATATTCTGCTGAAACAAGAGCAACAGGAAAACTCATTTATTTATCAGATATACCACATATGAGTAAATCAACTACTAAATATGGTACTATTCTTAATGATATAACATCAAGTAATACTAAAATAACAGTAAAAATTGGTGGTACAGCAACAAGTTTTGATAAAGGTATTTGGGCACATGCTACTTCTGATGTATATTATGATTTAAGAAATTTTCAAGAATATGATTATTTTTCAGCATATTTAGGATTAAATACTACATCAAATGGTGGAAATGGTGTTACATTTGTTATTTCAACATCAAATGATGGTCAAAATTGGACAGAAAAATATAGAGCAGAAGCATTGCCAAACCAAAATGCAGTAGAGTGTAGAATACCTATAGAAGGAAATAGATACTTAAGACTATATGCAAATGATAATGGAGCAAATGGTAAAGATCATTCAGTATATGCAGATGCTAAATTATTAACAGCAGATTATAGTGATGGAACAGGAGTTCCTACAGTATTTGATTTAGAAGCTCAAATCAGAAATATGGATGAAAATGATCCTAATCTTGAACATATGGTTTTACAAAGAGAATTTGTATCAAGAGTAGGAAGAACAACATTACTTGATTTTGTAAATCAGGGTGATTCGAGTAGAGAAACACTTGGATGGTTAATGGGGGATAGTGATACTTTAGGGTTATATTTTTATGGTAGTACACCTATTGGTGGTTATAAAAATTCTTTAAATGTTTTAACAAAATTATACCAAACATATAAAAATGATTTAAATGATGATACAGTAAAAAATGGTGTACGTAATGGTGATTTATTTAAAAAAATGATTATGGCTATTTCACATACTCATTCTACATTAGTACGTTCATTTTTGCCTAATGTTGAGGAAGATGGAGTTACAAATTCAAATCGTAATGATCCAAATAGTTCACATGTATCAGATCCAGTAAGACGTTATGCAGTTTATAAAAAAATGTACTTAGCAGATAAATTAAGCTCTGTATTTCCAAAACTAGAAGTTGAGGAAATGAAAGTTGTTGTGAGAGCACTAATATCAGATAATGAAATTGAATGGTTTAGGGATTATATTGCAAGTAGAGGTCCATATACTCATGCTTGGCTATCATATAATGCAAAATTTAGATATTTTGAGGATAAATATTATAGTGAAGAAAATAAAACTATGTGGAATAATAAATTTCACTTTTTAGAATATGGTATACCATATCAAAAATATTTAGTTCCACAATGGATAGTTTATGCAGCGGGAACTCAATGTGTTGGTTTTGGAGATACGAGTGCTAATGCATATAGTTCAACGGGTATACCAGCATTTCCAGTTCATCAACCTGGTCATATTGCTTATGGAGTTGCACATTATAATAGTAATGGAGATGCTTCTTGGCAATTATATAATTCAGGTGCAACTTGGGGAAATTCATCATATGGTACATCTACATTTTATAATGCAACTAAAAATTCTCCTACTAAACAAGCCGTATATTCATATAGAGGGTTGCTAGGCTGGGGACAACAATACTCTACTGGATGTGAAAATTTAAGTTATTTAGCAATTGCTCAAGAGGCAGTTAATGATTATAGCAATTATCTAATAGCAGAAAAATATGTAATGCTTGCAAATGCCTATAAAGGTGATGAAGCAAAACAAGAAGAATTTTATCGTAAAGCAATAAATGCTCAAAATATAAATGTTGATGCTTGGTATGGTTTAGTACAATTATATAAAAATAGTAATGTATATACAGAAGAAGATTGTTTGAAGCTTATAAAAGAATTTCAAGTCATATATAAAGTAAGACCTCTTGCATTTTATGATTTATTTGGAATGATTATTGGAAAGATTACTACTCCAACATTAAATGCAGAAGCTGTTTCTTTAAAAACAGCAACATTACAATGGGCTGAAGTAAATGCAAATAGCATACATAGATCTGTTGCTCAGGTACTATTAGGTAAACCACAATCAGAACTTGCAACATTTTCATTTGATGGTCAATATGCAGGGCAAATAAGATTAGGTTCAATGTTTAATGAAAATAATAGATCAACATGGGAGTATTCAATAGATGGTGGAAAAACTTGGACAGAAACAGATCAGTTATATGTACAATTAACAGAAACAGAATTAGTAGGTGTTAATGAAAGAGATCATATTAGAGTTCATATTATAGGTACAGAGATAAGAAGTACAATACAAATAGATAAAACATTAATATTAACTTCTGATATAGAGCTTTATGAAAATGATGCAGAAGATACTTTTTTTGTTTATGGTAATAGAAAATTAGATTGGAAATATACTGATGATTCAGGTGGAGCTTCTGCTTGGAAATCTTATGATGAAGTAAAACCTAATTTATCAGGTAATAGAAAATTGACTGTAAGACCATCTGCTACTGGAACAAATTTACCAGCAAATGTACATGTTTTTACTTTTACTGATAATAAATATGAAGCAAATGAAACATATATTAAGGTAAAAAATTTATCAGTTGTAGACAGTACACCTTCTGGCAAGAATACACCAGCTAAAAATGCAATAGATGGGAATTTTGGTCTTTGGGAAACCCAACAATATACTCATGATTTTACTAGATGGTTGTCAGCTAGTAAAACAGATGAAAATAAATTTATTACACTTGAATTTAAAGAACCAGTATATTTATCAAGACTAGATTATATACCATCAGATGAACAAAACCATTCAGGTCTTGGTAGCAAACCATTTCTTGGCAGAATTATGCAAGGTGAAGTTTTAGGAAGTATGGATGGAGAAAATTGGACTAAACTTGGTGATATAAATAATTGGGCAAATAATGCTTCAACAAAAACACTAAGATTTGCTGAAACACAAAAAGTAAAATATATAAAAATTATAGCAACGCAAACAAATGATGGATATATAGGAGCTAGAGGATTCAATTTTTATGAAGATACAACAAAAGAGGCTCCACCAACAGCAACAGTTATGTATAGTACAACTCAAAAAACAAATAAAGAAGTTGTAGCAACACTTGAAAATTTTAATTCAGATACAGTTGTAGTGGAAAATGGAATAACAAGTTATACATTTACAGAAAATGGATCATATACTTTTAACTTAAGAGATACAGAAAATGGAAGAACAAATGAAGTTGTTGCAAGTGTTACTTGGATAGATAGGGAAAAACCATCTGCAGATATACAATATATAGAGTTACCAAATACTAAAGGTCATGTTCAAGCAAAAGTTGTAAATATTAGCAAAAATGTATTTATATTAGACGAACAAGATAGACCAATTAGATATATAGAAAATAGTGGTAATTATATTTATGAATTTAATTTTGATCCTGATACTAAACAAATAATAAATATGGTTCAAAAGGATTCAAATAATAATATTAAAATGGTAAGAGGATATAAATTATTAGATCCAAGTAAACCAGTAAGTAATATACTTGAGGATTCAACTAAGGATATTATAAGTATGGGATTTCCAGAGTCAATGAGTGCTATGGGTTATCCAGTAGACAAAGAATATATTATTGCATATTTTGCAGCATACAGTGGAGCAAATATTACAAAGGAAATCATTTACGATGAAAATCTTAAAAATGCAACAGTAAACTATACAGCAGAAGAACTTGCAGAATTTAGAACACGTTATACTACAGGTATTCAAGAAGATATACTAAAATATGTATTTACTAAAAATGGAGAAAAAACATATAAATTAAGAGATAGAATTGGAAATACATCAGAAATAAAAATGTCAGTAGATTGGATAAATAGAGGTCCATATATTGCTGAGATATCTTATGATAAAGAAAGTTTAACAAATGGAGATGTAACAGCAACACTTACATTTAAAGAAGAAGGAGTAAGAATAACTAATTTAGATGAAGGAGTTATAGAAACTTCAAATGGTGGTAAATATGTATTTACAGAAAATGGAGATTTTAGATTTAAACTTTTAGATGCCGAAAATGTTGAAAGTTATTTAGATGCAAAGGTAACTATAATAGATAGGCAAGTACCACAAGGAATTATTACTTATAATACAACAAGACCAACAAATCAATATGTAACAGCAACAATCGATTTTGACAAAACAAATGTTACAATAACAAACAATGATGGAAAGAACTCATATACATTTACAGAAAATGGAAGTTTCACATTCGAGTTTGTAGATGAAGCAGGAAATGTTGGAGCTACGACAGCAACAGTTGATTGTATTGATAGAACTACACCAATTGCTCAAATATCATATAGTACAACAAATCCAACAAATCAAGATGTTGTTGCAAACATAGTAGATTCTAATAAAGATATAACTATTACAAATAATAATGGTGAGAGTATATATACATTTACAGAAAATGGAGAGTTTACGTTTGAATTTGTAGATGAAGCAGGAAATACTGGAACAGTAACAGCAAAAGTTGATTGGATTGATAAAGAAGAAATTATACCAACAATAAGTTATAGAATAAATAGCCCAACTGGAAAAGCAGAAACAGCAATAATTACATTTAATAAACCAAATGTAATTATAACAAATAATAATGGTAAAAACACACATAGATTTGAAGATAATGGAGAATTTACATTTGAATTTAGAGATGAAGCTGGAAACACAGGAACAGCAACTGCAACAGTTAATTGGATTGATAAAGAAATTCCAACAGCTGAATTACATTATGATAGAACAATTGGGACAAAAGAACCAGTTACAGTAACATTAATAAATCCAAGTAAAGATATTATTATTACAAACAATGGTGGTAAAAATACTTATACATTTACAAAAAATGGAAAATTTATTTTTGAGTATGAAGATAATGCTGGAAATCCAGGTGAAACTATGGCAGAGGTAACTTGGATAGATAAAGATGCACCAATTGCAACAATCGAATATAGTACAACAGAAGATACAACAGAACCAGTAGTTGCAACTCTTCATTTAGAAGATCCAAATATGGGATTACTTCCAACAACTCAAACTTATACATTTACAAAGAATGGGGAATATATATTTAATTTTGAAGATAGTTTAGGAAATAAAGGAACAAAGACAGCAAAAGTTAATTGGATTTATAGTGGAAATTTAACAGCAGATATTAAATATGAAAAAACAGATGATGGAGTTTTAGCAACTCTAGTAAATGAAAGTGGAAAAATAACAATAACAAATAACGGAGGAAATAGAACATATTTGCTTACAGATGAAAATAGTACATTCACATTTGAATATATAGACAGTTTTGGAAATGTAGGAAGAACAGAAGCAAAATTGGAAAATATGAATGGACCTGCAACTATAAATTATAGTATTAAAACAAGTCTTACATCAGTAAATGGAAAGCCAACAATGATTGCAAAAATGAGAGCAGATCTTGTGCTTCCACTTGGATATCAAATGAAGAAATCTACTGCTCCAAAGTATTATCTATTTGCTGAAAAAGGAACTTATACATTTGAATATATAAATAAAGATACAGGTGAAGAATATAAAGCAACAGCAACAGCTGATTGGTTCCCAGAAGTTAGTGCTGAATATAGTACAACAGAATTAACTCAAAACAGCGTAGACTTAGTAATTCATTTTAATAAAGATGGTGAAGAGTTACAATTAGAAAATAATTTAAATATAGCTACTAGTAAATATCCAGAAACAATAGGATATTATATAGAGAAGAAAGAAGGAGCATTAAATACTTATACAATTAAGCACAATATAACTATTACTTTAATGTTTAAGTATCAAGGACAGAGATTATTATCACTTCCAGTCTCTGTAACTAATATAGACGAAGTTGAACCAGTAGGAACTATAAAATATAGTAATACAGAACCAACTTACAGAAATGTAACAGCAACAATTGAATTTAATAAACCAAATGTTAAAATTTTAAATAATGAAGGAAAAGATACATTTAGATTTGAGGAAAATGGAAGCTTTACATTTGAATATGAAGATGAAGTAGGACGTAGAAGAACATCAACAGCTAATGTAGATTGGATTATAGAAGACTCTGATGATGTAGTACCAACTATTTTATACAGTGAGAAAGAACCAACTAACAAAGATGTTATTGCTACAATTACATTTGATCAAGATGAGGTAAGAATTGTAGATGAGCAAGGAAATGATATACCTAATGGAAATATATATACATTTACAGAAAATGGAACACATGTGTTTAACTATATAGATAAAAAAGGAAAAGCTGGAACAGCAACAGCAGAGGTGCTTAACATAGATAAAGAGGTTCCAATAGCTAATATAACATATAGCACAACTGATAAAACTAATAAACCAGTAACAGCTAGTATTAGTTTTAATGAAGAAAATGTAATAGTTGAAGGTGGAGATACACATACATTTGAAGATAGTGGCTCATATACATTTAACTTTATGGATCAAGCTGGAAATAGAGGTTCAGCAGTAGCAGAAGTTGACTGGATACGTAAAACATTACCAAATGCAACGATAACTTATGATGAAACAGAATTAACATGCAGAGATGTAACAGCAACAATTAGTTTCGATTTAGAAAATGTAGATATTATAGATGAAGAAGGAAATGTAATTCCTAATGGAAATAAATATGTATTTACAGAAAATGGAACACATACATTTAGATTTAGAGGTCCTTATGGAAATGAAGGCTCAGCAGTTGCAAGAGTAAATTACATTGATAAAGTAGTACCAGTTCCAACAATAACATACGATGTTGAAAACCAAACAAGTGGAAATGTAACTGCAACAATTACTTTTGACAAACGTAATGTAGTAGTTGAAGGCGGAAATAAACATGTATTCACTACTAATGGAGAGCATACATTTAATTTTATGGATGAAGCTGGAAATAAAGGTTGGGCAACTGCAAAAGTAACTTGGATTGATAGTGATTTGCCAATAGCAACAATTACTTATAATCCAGAAAGACCTGCTGGAACATCTAAAGTAAACACAGATGTTGTAGCAACAATAAGTTTTGATCAAGAAAATATAAAAATAGTAAATAATGGTGGAAGTAACCAATATACTTTTGAACAAAATGGAGAATATGAATTTGCATTTGAAAATGCAAATGGAGAAAGAGGAACAGCGCTTGCACAAGTAAGTTGGATAGATAAAGAAATTCCAAAAGCAACAATCACATACAGTACAACAAATCCAACAAATCAAGATGTAACAGCTAGCATAACATTTGATAAACCAAATGTCAGAATTACAAATAATAATGGAAATAATACCTATACATTTACAGAAAATAATGAATTTGAATTCGAATTTATAGGACCATCAGGAAATACTGGAAAAGCAAAAGCAACTGTAACTTGGATTGATAAAGTTGCACCTATTGCAACAATAACATATAATCCAGAAAATTCAACCAATGGAGATGTAGTTGCAACAATTACATTTAATGAGGAAGATGTAACAATAACAAACAATGATGGAAATAATACTTATACATTTACAGAAAATAGTGAGTTTATGTTTGAATATAGAGATAAAGCAGGTAATACAGGAAGTGAACTTGCAAAAGTAACTTGGATAGACAAAGAAGACTTAAATGCAACAATTTCATATAATATAAATGAACTAACAAATCAAGATGTAATAGCTAGCATTAGTTTTAACAAAGAAAATGTAACAGTAGAAGGTGGAAATACACATACATTTACAGAAAATGGAGAATATACATTTGAATATATAGATAGTTCTGGAAACAGAGGAAGCAAGCTTGCTAGGGTTGATTGGATAGATAAGAAAATACCAGTTGGAACAATCACATATAGTACAACAAATCCAACAAATCAAAATGTAACAGCTAGCATAAGCTTTGATAAAGAAGATGTAACAATAACAAATAATGGTGGAAATAACACATATATATTTACAGAAAATAGTGAATTTACTTTTGAATTTATAGATAAAGTTGGAAATATTGGAACAGCTAAAGCTTATGTAGACTGGATAGATAGAAAATTACCAGTGGCAACAATAACTTATGATATTAATACATTAACAAATCGTGATGTTATTGCAACAATAACTTTTGATAAAAACAATGTAGAAGTAGAAGGAGGAAACACACATACATTTACAGAGAATGGAGAATATGAATTTGCATTCATAGGACCTGCAGGAAATATTGGAACAGCTATAGCAAAAGTTACTTGGATAGATAAAAAAGCACCAGTTGCAACAATCACATATAGTACAACAAATTCAACAAATGAAGATGTAACAGCAACAGTTACATTTGATAAAGAAGATGTAATTGTTGATGGAGGAAATGTTCATACATTTACAGAAAATGGCGAGTTTACTTTTAGATATATAGATTCTGCTGGAAATACAGGAACAGCTATAGCAAAAGTTACTTGGATAGATAAAACATTGCCAAAAGCAACAATCACATATAGTACAACAAACCCAACAAATCAAGATGTAATGGCTAGCATAAGCTTTGATAAAGAGGATGTAACAATAACAAACAATGATGGAAACAATACTTATACATTTACAGAAAATGGTCAATTTGAATTTGAATTTGTAGGACCTGCAGGTAATAGAGGAACAGCAATTGCAAAAGTAAATAACATAGATAAAGATGTTCCAGTACCAACAATCAGTTATGATATTACAAATCCAACAAATCAAGATGTAACAGCAACGATTACCTTTAATAAAGAAGGTGTAACAGTAAAAGGTGGAAATATACATGTATTTGAAGATAGTGGAGAATATACATTTGAATTTGAGGATAGAGCAGGAAATAGTGGTACAGCAATAGCAAGAGTTGATTGGATAAAGAAAACATTACCGAATGCAACATTCACATACAGTACAACAAATCCAACAAATCAAGATGTAATTGCAACAATTACATTTGATATAGAAAATGTTATTGTTTTAGGTGGAAACACACATAGATTTACTGAAAACGGAACATATTTATTTGAATTTGTTGGACCTTATGGAAATAAGGGAACAGCAATGGCAGAAGTTTATTGGATAGATAGAGATGAACCAAATGCAACAATCACATATAGTACAACAAATCCAACAAATCAAGATGTAACAGTAACAGTTAATTTTGATAAAGAAAATGTTACAATAACAAATAATGGAGGAAAAAATACTTATACATTTACAGAAAATGGAGAATTTGAATTTGAGTTTGTAGGACCTGCTGGAAATACAGGTATTGTAATTGCAACTGTAGACTGGATAGATAAGACATTACCAAAAGCAACAATAACTTATGATAAATCAGAGCCAACAAATCAAGAAGTAACTGCTAGCATTGCATTTGATAAAGAAAATGTAACAATAACAAATAACAATGGAAAAAATGCTTATACATTTACAGAAAATGGTCAATTTGAATTTGAGTTTGTAGGACCTGCTGGAAATGCTGGTACAGCAATTGCAAATGTTACATGGATAGACAAAGAAGCTCCAGTAGCAGAAATTCGTTATAGTACAGAAAGTGCAACAAATCAAGAAGTAATAGCAACAATTACTTTTAACGAAGAGGATGTAACTGTAGAAGGAGGAAATACACATACATTTACAGAAAATGGAGAGTACATTTTTAAATATTCAGATAAAGCAGGAAATCAAGGTGCAAAATTAGCAAAAGTTACATGGATAGATAAGACATTACCAGTTGCAACAATCAGTTATGATATAAACGAGCTAACAAATCAAGATGTAACAGCAACAGTTACTTTTGATAAAGAAAATGTTACAATAACAAATAATGGAGGAAAAAATACTTATACATTTACAGAAAATGGAGAATTTGAATTTGAGTTTGTAGGACCTGCTGGAAATACAGGTATTGTAATTGCAACTGTAGACTGGATAGATAAGACATTACCAAAAGCAACAATAACTTATGATAAATCAGAGCCAACAAATCAAGAAGTAACTGCTAGCATTGCATTTGATAAAGAAAATGTAACAATAACAAATAACAATGGAAAAAATGCTTATACATTTACAGAAAATGGTCAATTTGAATTTGAGTTTGTAGGACCTGCTGGAAATGCTGGTACAGCAATTGCAAATGTTACGTGGATAGACAAAGAAGCTCCAGTAGCAGAAATTCGTTATAGTACAGAAAGTGCAACAAATCAAGAAGTAATAGCAACAATTACTTTTAACGAAGAGGATGTAACTGTAGAAGGAGGAAATACACATACATTTACAGAAAATGGAGAGTACATTTTTAAATATTCAGATAAAGCAGGAAATCAAGGTGCAAAATTAGCAAAAGTTACATGGATAGATAAGACATTACCAGTTGCAACAATCAGTTATGATATAAACGAGCTAACAAATCAAGATGTAACAGCAACAGTTACTTTTGATAAAGAAAATGTTACAATAACAAATAACGATGGAAAAAATACTTACACATTTACAGAAAATGGTCAATTTGAGTTTGAATTTATAGGACCTAGTGGAAATGCAGGTGTTGCAGTTGCAAGTGTAAATTGGATTGATAAAGTAGCTCCAATAGCAGAGATAGAATATTCAATAGATAAATTGACAAATCAAGATGTAGTGGCAACAGTAGTAAATCCAAGTGAAGAAATTACTTTTATAGAATCTGATGGAACACATACATTTACAGAAAATGGAGAATATGTTTTTGAATTTATCGATTCAGCTGGAAATAGAGGAACAGTAAAAGCAGAAGTATTATGGATAGATAAAATAGTTCCAGTTGCAACAATTACTTATAGTACAGAAAATGAAACAATGGATCCAGTAACAGCAACAATAACATTTGATAAAGAAAATGTAAAAATTATAAATAATGAAGAAAATAATACTTATTTATTTACAGAAAACGGAGAATTTACATTTGAATTTATAGATTTAGCTGGAAATACAGGAACTGCAATAGCTAATGTTAATTGGATTCAAAATGATTTACCACAAGAACCAAGTTTTGAATTGAAGTTAACACCTTCAAAAAATACATTAAATGTAGGTGAAGAATTTGAAATTGACATTGCAATTGATAATCTTAAAAACATAGAATATGGATTAGTAAGTATTTGTGGACAATTTGAATATGATGAAAGTATACTTGAGATCTTAGAAATTAAAGGTCAAAATTCTTGGAATATGGATGAAAATTCATTTAATGATAATAACTTTAAGTTTGTAACAGAAAAAGGAGAATATGTATCTCAAAAAGAAAATATAATAACAATGAAATTGAAAGTAAAAGATACAGTAGAAGGACCATTAGATATTAAATTTAAGGTAATATCAGTAATTGCAAGTAATAGTGAGAATGATATTGATTCTGACAATGTAGAAATAAATCTACATATAAATGATGGAATAATAGAAGATGGAACAATAACATCTGATAATTATAATATTGAAGAAGATATTATATCAAGAATATCACCACAAACAACAGTAGCAACATTTAAAGGAAATGTAACAGCTAATAAAGAAATTACAATAATAGATGAAGAAGGAAATACTTTAAATGATGATGGAATTCTTGCAACAGGAATGAAACTAAAATTAGATGAAAATATAGAATATACATTAGTTATCACAGGGGACATTAATAAAGATGGTAGAATATCTATAACAGATCTTGCAAAATTAAAATTGCATATAATTGAAAAAGATGTTTTGCAAGATTGTAGATATCTAGCAGCAGATATAAATGGAGATGATAGAGTGTCAATAACAGACTTGGCGAAATTAAAGAAATTAATTATCGGAATAGAATAAATAGATATAACTAATATGTATTTTTGATGGTGCTGAAAAGTAGTATATACTTTTCAGCACTTTTTATATACTCTATTAACAATTATTGTAATATTTGTTGAATTTTTCTTGAAAATGTTATATAATATAGAATTGAAGGAATATATAAAGAATATAAAATTTATATTAATAAGGAGGAATAAAATGAAAAAATCATTAAAAGTAAAAAATATTTTTTGTATTTTTTTCATAATATCTTTAGTGTGTATAGCAGTTTACTTTGGAAAAAACAAAACTAGCTATAAAAATGCACAAGGATATGATTTACATACTTATAATAGTAGTAATAATGCAAATCAAAAAAATCTTTCATTTAATAATGTTACTAATGAAAATCAAGTAGTGTATTTATCTGATATTCCTTATAGCAAAGGTCAAACAGCATGGGGAAATATTACATTAGATAAAACAACAGATAATGGGCAACTTGCGATGTTATTAAATGGTTCAACTACCATAATAAAAAAAGGAATTTGGGCACATGCTACTTCCACTTTAGAATATGATATTAGTAGTTATAAAGACTATGCATATTTTACAACCTATTATGGTATAAATACAACATCAGGAAATAAAGGAAATGGTGTAAAATTTTATATTTATACTTCAGAAGATGGAAAAAATTGGACTTTACGTACAGAAGAAAATCCTACTGCAATAAAAAGTTCAAATAATGCAGTATATGTTAAAATTGATATTAGAGATGCTAATTATATTAGATTATATGCTAATGATAATGGTTCTAATGCAAGTGATCATGCTGTATGGGGAGACGCTAAACTTGTAAAAGAAGATTATGACGAAAATGTTATGACAACAGTAGAAGAATATGATGAAATCATAAAAGCCGAATATGATGGTGGAGTAATTAAAGACGATTTAAAACTTACTCTTTTACAAAGAAATTTTATTAAAAATGTTGGTCAATATCAACTTAGAAACTTTTTACAAGAAGACCCAAAAAATAAAGAAACTTTAGAATGGTTTATAAATAATGAAGAAGCATTACGCTTATGGACAATTGGTGGAAAACCAAGTGGAACATATTTAAAATCATTACAGGTGTTAAGCAAATTATATGATACTTATAAAGAAGACTTAAATAATGAAGAATTAACACCAAATGGAACAAAATATAAAGATTTATATTTAAAGATGATGTTATCATTATCTTTATCACATGCGGGAAATGTTGGATTATGGATTGGCGGAAATCAATTTTCTGATGCAGTAACTCGTTATGATATTTATAAACAAATGCATTTAAATGGAGATTTATATTCTAATGCAATGTTTGAAAGTTATACAATAGATGAAATGCGTGGTGTTATGTTTGTTAACATCGATGATGAAGAAATAATGTGGTTACATGATTATTCTGAAAAGAAATTTTCAAATTTAGTAGATCGATTCAATCCATTTAAATATATTACTTATAGAACAGGTTATGGATATTATAGACCACAATATTATAGTCAAGAAAATTATGAAAAATGGGATCAAAAATATAATTTATCAGACTACAACATCACATATCAAAGTGGAAAACCAAAATTATGGATAGTATTTGAAGAAGGTTCTGTTTGTGGTGGACTTTCAAAAACAGCAGCTAATCTTTACGGTGTTTGGGGAGTTCCTGCTTATGTAGTAGGTCAACCAGCACATGCTGCTTATATTTATTTAAAAAATATTGGTGGCGGAAATTATGCATGGCAATTATCTTATAATGTTGCATCAACAGCATGGGCTGCTACTGATGGTAGACCATTAAATGGATGGGGAAGTAAATATAATAGTGGTGTTATCAAAACAGGTTCTTATAGATTGCTTGCTCAAGATGCACAAAACGAATACGATAAATATGAACAAGCACAATTAATTTTATTATTAGAAGATGTTTATAAAAATGATAAAGAAAAGCAAAAACAAATTTATCTTGATGCTTTAGAAGAAGAAAGAATTAACTTTGATGCATGGTTTGGATTAGTAAATTCATATATTAATGATAGTACTAAAACAGAATCAGATTTAATAGATTTAGCATCTGAAATTACAGATGTTTATGGTTATCATCCATTACCAATGTATGATTTATTAAAGAAAATTGGAATGAAAGTTTCATCTCCAGAGTATCGTAGTAAATTGATGATGCTACAAGATAGAACATTACGTCAAGCTACAAAAGCAACATCAGCAGATACGATATATCATGCAGAAGTACCAGTAATTGCAAATGCAATTTTAGGTGTAGTCGATTCTAGAATTGCTACTTTCTCTTTTTCAGGTGCAGATGCTGGGAAAATAGTATTATCTAAACAATTTCAAAGTGCGCAAGTAACTTGGAGTTATAGTTTAGATGGTGGTAATAATTGGAAAGAAGTTTATGAACATTCTATACAACTTACTAATGAAGAAATTGCATCAATAAATGCTAATGACGATATTAAAATTCGTATATCAGGATTACCATTAACTGATGAAAACATTTTCACTATTAATATTAACAAGGGAGTATTCCCAAGCAATACTGTTTCAATAGACGATTTAGAAAACTGTATTAATGGTACAACTGATCAAATGGAATGGACATTAGATCCTAATTCTGGAGAGTGGACATCATTTGCTGATGGAAATCCAAACTTAAGAGGAGATGTAGTTGTATATCTTAGATTAACTGCATCAGGAACAAATACAACAAGTGATCCAGTACATTACACATTTACTATGAATGCATCTTCCTTAACTAATAGATTTATTTCAAGAAGTAATATAGAAGCTGTATCAGCATCTTCTACAAATAAAGGAAATGTATCAAATATTTTAGATGGAGATATGAGTACATCATGGCGTAGTAAACCAGGAGCTATGTTTTCAGGAACATATCCAGTTTCAAGCGTTGTTTTAAAAATTATTGATAGACCTAGATATGTATCAGAATTAGATTACACACCAGAGCAAAATGCAAAAACAAATGCTGGTAATTATATTTCTGGTAGAGCAAAAAAAATAAATGTTTATGTAAGTTTAGATGGTAAAACTTGGGAACTAGCTGCAACTAAAAATAATTTAGCTAATGATAATGCAAGCAAGAAGATTACTTTCCCAGAACCAAAAGAAGCTCAATATATAAAAATTGAATGTACAGAAGTTAATGGTATGCAACCTTTTGAAAATTTCTTCTCAATATCTGTTATAAATTTATACGAAAATCCATCAGCTAGTGAAATACCTACTGCTGAGATTAGTTATAATATTACTAATAAAACTAATAAAGATGTTATAGCAGAGTTAGTAGATGAAAATAGACCAATTACTGTTACAAATAATGATGGAAGCAAAACTCATACATTTACAGAAAATGGACAATTTATTTTTGAATTTGTTGATGATGAAGGAAATAAAGGTAGTGCAACAGCCAATGTAGATTGGATAGATAAAATAGCACCTGAAGCAGAAGTTACTTTTAGTACAACTGAATTAACAAATGAGGAAGTAGTAGCAACAATTACATTTAGTAAAGAAAATATAACAGTACTTTCAAAAGATGTGCAAATTGCTGAAAATCCAGTAGATAAAAGTAAAACTATTACTTTTGAAACTAATGCATCTTATGAATTAGAATTTGTAGATAGTTTAGGAAATGTAGGAACCAAAACAATTGCGGTAGACTGGATAGATAAAGAAGCACCAACAGCAGAACTTACTTATAGTACAGTTAATCTTACAGATCAACCAGTTACTGTAACAATGGAGCCAAGTGAAGAAGTAACAGTTACAAATAATGATGGAGAAATGACACACACATTTACAGAAAATGGAACATTTACATTTGAATTTGTAGATAGAGCAGGAAATGAAGGAACTGCAACTGCTAGTGTAAATTGGATAGCTAAAGTACCAGAATATACATTAACATATTCTACAACTGAACCAACAAATCAAGATGTTACTGTAACATTAGAGTTAGAAGAAGGTTATAGAATAGTAAGTAATAATGGTTCAAATACTTATACATTTACAGAAAATGGAGAAAGCAGTTTTGAATATGTAGATGAAAGTGGTAATAGAGGAATAATTCCTATTAGAGTTGACTGGATTGATAAAGTAGCACCAGTAGGAACAATAGTATATAGCACAGAAAATGAAACAACAGAACCAGTAACAGCAACAATAACATTTGATAAAGAAAATGTAAGAATAACAAATAATGATGGAAAAAACAAATATACATTTACAGAAAATGGAGAATTTACATTTGAATTTGAAGATGCAGTTGGAAATAAAGGAACTGCAACAGTAGAAGTTACATGGATTTCTAAAGAAGAAAAACCAGATATTCCAGTAGAACCAACAACTCCAAGTTTTGATGTAAGCTTAGAATCTTCAAAAGAAACTTTAAACATAGGAGATGAATTTGAAGTAAATGTAAACTTGAATAACATGAAAAACTTTAAAAAAGGTTTAATAGCTTTATCTGGAAAATTCGAATATGATAAACAAAAACTAGAAATGATAAATATTTTAGGTGAAAACGCTTGGAATTTAGATCAAAATTCATTTAATGATGATAACTTTAAATTTGTAACAGAAAGTGATAATTATAAATTAGAAGAAGGAATAGTATTTAAGGTAATTTTAAAAGTTAAAGAAACAATAGAAGTTCCAAATGAAGTTATATTTAAGTTGGTAGATATTGAAGGAAGTAATGGAGATGTAGATATATTTACAGATGATTCAGAATTATCAATAAATATTATAGAAAAAGAAAAAGCTCCAGTACCAACAATTACATATAGTACAACAGAGTTGACAAATCAAGATGTAGTAGCAACAATAGCATTTGATAAAGAAAATGTAACAGTAGAAGGCGGAAATACACATACATTTACAGAAAATGGAGAATATACATTCACATATAGAGATCAAGCAGGAAATGAAGGAACAGCAAAAGCAACAGTTACATGGATAGATAAAGAACAACCAGAAGAACCAACAATTACATCTAATATATATACTATTAAAGATTCTTATATATCAAGAATAGAAGAAGAAACAACAGTAGCTGAATTTAAACAAAAAGTAGAAGCAAATATGGAAATAACTATTGTAGATAATAAAGGAAATAAAGTAGAAGATGATGCTATTATATGTACAGGAATGATAGTAAAAATTGGTGAAAAACTAGAATATACAGCAGTTGTTATAGGTGATATAAATGGAGATGGAAAAATTTCAATAACAGATATTGCAAAAATAAAATTACATCTTATTGAAAAAGAAGAATTAACAGGAGCTAGTTATATATCAGCAGATATAAATGCAAATGAAAATGTTACTATAACAGATTTAGCACAAATTAAGTTAATATTTCTTGAATTACCAATACAATAATAATATGACTTGATAAAACCCAAATTGTTAGATAAAAGTCTAACAATTTGGGTTTATTTTTATTAAAAAATGACGGCAATGAAAGTGAGGAGTAATTCTTAAAGAAGGATGACTACTTCCCTTTTATTTTTACACAAAAAAGAGATATGTGACCAGCATATCTCAGTACAAGTTCTATGACATCTTACGAACTTATAAGTTAAATATATTATAACAGAATAATTTATTTTTAGGAAACTTTTATAAACATTTTATATATTACAATTCTTCTGTTTTATAAATAGTGTATCCTTCATAATGATAACTTGCGTCAATACTTTTCATATATACTTCTCTATCATTTATTTTATCAGTTAAAGCTTTTTTTAATAGTTCTTTGATTTCTACATCTTTTATTGGACTACGTTCCATTGCTAATAAATAATCTTCTTTATTAACTTTGCTCCAATCAACAACTAATTCTAATTCTTTTTTTAGTATTAAATCAAGCCATATTCTAGTGCTTCTGCCATTTCCTTCTCTAAAGGGGTGAATAATATTCATTTCAACATATTTTTCTATAATTTCATCAAAATTTGACTGTGCCATTTTTTCTATATTTTCTAATGCATTGTTAATATAAAGAATAGGAACAAATCTAAAATTACCTTTTGCTATATTTTGAGTTCTAATTTTGCCAGCAAAGAAATAAATATCATTAAATAAATAAGTATGAATTTTAGATAATGCTTCAAAAGTTCCAGCTTTTAAATTATTCAAATATCCAGTTTCAAATAATTCTTTAGCTTTCATTTTACTTATTTTTTCTTCTTCTCTAGCTAAATGTGATTCATTGGTTAAATTTAATTTATTTTCTAAAATCATAATTTACTCCTATAATTATATTGTGATAAATAAAGTTTAACATAGCTTATAAATAACTGCAATAATTAAATATAAAAACAAAAAATCCAGCTAAAATAGCTGGATAATGGTAGCGATGGAAAAATCAAATGTCGATTTTTCAAAGAAAATTATAGATTTGTTTAGTGAATTGTTTGAAATAGATGAAAATAAGTAAAGATAAATAGGAATAATATAATTAATAAAAAATATATAAAAAATTTCGTTAAATATTGAAATATTAAATAAAATTTATTATTATATGTATAAGTTAAATAATAAGAGGTGGAAACTATGTTAAAGACAGATGAAGAATTAAAAGAAATTCTTTCAGAGCTTTTAAAGAATGATGAATGCGAATACGTAGAATTTAAAGAGGCAAAAGAAAATTTTGATATAGATAAATTAGGAAAATATTTCTCTGCAATGTCTAATGAAGCAACTCTTAAAGATAAACAATATGGGTGGATTATATTTGGGATAGAGGATAAAACTCATTCTGTTAAAGGAACAAATTATTGTAGTAATAATAATTTTAATAATGTAAAAAAACAAATTTCAGATAATACAACTGATAATGTTTCTTTTATAGAGATATATCCATTTGATTTTCAAGAAAAAAGAGTAATAATGTTTCAAGTTCCAGCAGCAGTTGGAACACCAATAAATTGGAAAGGATATCCATATGGTAGAAATGGTGAATCACTAGCGCCATTAGAAGCAAGAAAGATTGAACAAATTAAAGCAACTGCTAATTTTGATTGGAGTAGAAAAATTATAGATAAAGCAACTATAAATGATTTGGATACTAATGCGATTCGAATTGCAAGAGAACAATTTAAGATAAAAAATCAAGGTAAAGAGATAGCTAGCGAAATTGATAATTTAACAGATGAAGAATTTTTAAATAAGGCAAAAGTTACAATTAATGGAAAAATTACGAAAACAGCAATGTTGCTTCTTGGAAAAAATGAAGCAGATTATTTAATAGAAGATTATAATCCCAAAATTACTTGGAAATTGTATGATGAAAATAATGTAATAGACTATGAACATTTTGGAATTCCATTTATAATAAGTGTAGAAAAAGTTAGACAAAAAATTAGAAATTTACGTTATAGATATATGGTAGGAGAAAACACTTTATTTCCTAATGAAGTTGATCAATATGATAATTTTACATTACGTGAATTGGTAAATAACTGTATAGTTCATCAAGATTATAAAGTTAATGGACCAATAAATATAATGGAATATAAAGATAAATTAATTATTTCAAATCAAGGATATTTTATACCTAAAACGGTAGAGAATGTACTAAAAGATGGCTTTTCATCTCCTTATTATAGAAATCCTTTTTTGGCAACTGCTATGGTAAATTTAAATATGATTGATACTGTTGGAAGTGGTATACGTAGAGTTTTCAACAATCAAAAAGCAAAATATTTTCCAATGCCTGATTATGATTTAGAAGAACAAAATTCTGTTAAAGTAACTTTATATGGAAAAATAATAGATGAAAACTATACTAAAATTCTTTTTGAAAAAACGGATTTAAATATAGAAAAAGTTATATTGTTAGATAGAGTTCAAAAAGGATATAATATTTCAAAAGAACAGAGTGATTTTTTGAAGAAAGATCATCTTATAGAAGGAAGATTTCCAAGAGTATATATTTCATCTAATATAGCTGAAATTGTTGATGAAAAAGCAAAATATATGGATAATAAAGGATTAGACAATACTTTTTATATGGATTATATATTTAACTATTTAACTAATTTTAAACAAGCCACTAGAAGGGACATTAATCAATTAATTTATCCTAAATTACCATCTACTTTTTCAGAAGATGAAAAAAGTAAAAGAGTTCAATACTTATTAACAATAATGCGAAAAGAAAATATAATTGTTAATATAGGAAGCGATACGAAATCTATATGGGTATTGAAAAAATAAAAGATTTAAAGAGAATTCAAAGAGATTTAAAGAGAATTCAAAGAGATTTAAAGAGAATTCAAAGAGATTTAAAGTGATAAACGAAAGCTATTATATTCACTTATTTTTTATAGAAAATTCATTGAATGTTTTAGTACTTACAAGAAAAAGGAAAATAGCTAAAAATATTTGATATAAAACTGAAAAAGACTTGATTTCAAGTCTTTTTCAATTATTCTCATTTATTTTTGAAAAGCAAAAAAATCCAAGATTTCTCTTGGATTTGGTAGCGACGGTGAGATTCGAACTTACGACCTGCCGGGTATGAACCGGATGCTCTAGCCAACTGAGCTACGTCGCCATAAGCATTTACAATTATACAAGTATTATTGCATTTTGTCAAGATAAATATTACAAAAATATTAAAAAAATGAATAAAGATTTAAAAGTGTTGAAATAAATTTGTACTATTGATAAAATTAATAAATACAAAAGATAATAAAATTCTATGTCAAGAATTCTATAATGGAGGTTTTTATATGGATGATAATAAAGATTTATTAGATGAAATTGATAAATTAGATGATAATGAGGAGAATATTAAAGAAAAGGAAGAACAACCAACATCACATGAAAAAGCATTTACAATAGTAGTTATTATTATAATAATTGTAGCTTTAGCAATGCTTTATTTATTTTATAAAGGGAATTATAGAACTGTTCCTAGTAAAAAGAATGCACAAAGAGATGTTTCAGAATATTTAGACGGCTTTTATGATTATACAAATGAAGAAGACAATGATTTAGATGATGATTTTGAAAACGATACTATGGAAGAATATGAAGATTACGAAGAACTAGAAAAACAAGCTTTAGCAAAATTTGAAACACAAAAGCCTAATTTAGTAGTTACAAATCAATCTATGAGCATAGATAATGAATTAATTGCAGTAATTCATAATGGAAATCAGGAACGTATTACAGATATTACTGTTCAAGTAATTTTTTATAATTCAGAAAATACACCTATAAAAATTGATGAAGATTATATAGATATGGATGCGAATTCTGATGCTTATATAACATTTTATGAAACTCCAAAAGAATATGCAAGATGTGAATTCTTAATTACAAAAGATTTTTTAATTGAAGATGAAACTTATATTTCACATAAAAATGATGTGACTTTTGAATCAAAAGAAATAGATGGACAGATTGAAATTATAGCTAAAAATAATTCTAATGAAGAAATAGATTGTATAGAATTTGAAGTAGTTTATTATAATGAGAATAATCAAATAATAGGTACTGATTTTGTAGATGAATATGAAATAAAACCAAATTCAAGTTTTGAAATGACATTTGATAGAAATCTATACAAATATGATACAGGTGAAGATGTACTAGCTGCAAGATATGAAGTCGTTTTACAAGAAGCAGCTACATATAAAGAAGAAATCTAAAAGGAGTAATTATGAATATTTATGAAAAAAAGTATGAACGAAAAAACTTAAATAGAATTATTCATACTACTTTAAATCCAGATAACCCAGGTGTTGTTAGAATACATCTAGTACCATCAAAGTTTTCTTTATTTAAATCAAGGCCAAGTATAGTAATCTTAAATGGAAAAGATATTATTCCACTAAATTCAGCATGGGCAATTTTACTTTCAATATTTATTGATGAAGTAAATGAGCATAAAGGAAATGAAATTTCTGATGAACAGTTAGAGGAAATAGTAAATATTACAATTCAAAAATTAAAAAAGATTTATAAATTTGCAAAGCTTGAAACTATAAAAGCTGATTTATGGAATATGATAAATTTATTTACTGCGATTTCAAATAAAGAAGAAACTGATATTGATGTTGGGCAAATTTCAATTGGAGATTTTGCTAAATTTATGAAAGCTCCACATCGTATGGATTTAATGATTAGCTCAATGAAAAAAGATAATAAATGGAATTGCAATCAAAAATGTATGCATTGCTATGCAGCAAACCAAGATTATGCTGAAACAAGAGAATTAACAACTGATGAATGGAAAAAGATAATAGATATTTGTAAAAACAATTGTATACCTCAAATTACTTTTACAGGTGGAGAGCCAACAATTAGAAAAGATTTAGTTGAATTAGTGGAATATTCAAATTGGTTTGTTACAAGACTAAATACAAATGGAGTTTTGCTTACAAAAGAACTTTGTAAAAAATTATATGAAGCAAGCTTAGATAGTGTACAAGTTACATTATATTCTAATGACAAAGAAATACACAATAAATTAGTTGGAGCAGATAATTTTGATAAAACAGTACAAGGAATAAAAAATGCATTAGAAACAGGACTAAATGTAAGTATAAATACGCCATTGTGTTCTTTAAATAAAGACTATTTGTCAACTTTAAAATTTGCAAAAAAACTTGGAATTACATATGCATCTTCATCAGGATTAATTGTTACAGGAAATGCGAGAACAGAAGAATCAAAGGCAACACAACTATCTACAGCTGAAATTACAAAATCGTTAGAAGATGCATGCAAATATTCTGAAGAACAAGAAATGGAATTAAGTTTTACATCACCTGGATGGATTAGTGAAGAAAAACTTAAAGAAATGAAATTAGATATTCCAGCTTGTGGTGCATGCTTGAGTAATATGGCAGTTTCTCCAAATGGAAATGTTATGCCTTGTCAAAGTTGGCTTGGAGAAGGTGCGTCACTTGGAAATATACTAGAAGTAAAATGGGATAAAATTTGGAATAGTGTGCAATGTAAGAAAATTAGAAGAAATTCAAGCAAATCAAGTTTTACTTGTCCATTGAGAGGAGGTAAAACTAATGAAAATTAAAAAAATTATTTTTATTGAATTAATATTTATTTTAGCAATATTAATGAGCAATATTTGCTTTGCTAAAGATATAGATCAAATTAATAAATATTATATTACAGTAGATCCAAGAGAAGATGGAACTCTTGATATGAGTTATCATATTGAGTGGGAAGTTTTAGAAGATACTTCAGCAGGACCACTAACTTGGGTACAAATTGGAATTCCAAATAAAAATGTAGATTCTATAGAGGCACAGTCTAATAATATAAAAAAAATACAATATAGTTCAGATAATGGAGCATATATTTTAATTGATTTCAAAAAAGAATATAACAAAGGAGATATAGTAACTTTTGATTTTTCTTTTCATCAAAAATATATGTATACATTAGATAGTACGTATTGTAAATATGATTTTACTCCAGGATGGTTTGATGATATAGAAGTAAAAGATTTAAAAGTATACTGGAATGCGCAAAATGTTGAAGTAAGTAATGCAGATCAAACAAATTCAGATAATTATTTGGTATGGTCTAGTAAATTGGCTAAAGGTGCTAAATTAAAAACACAAGTAAAATATTATAAAACTGCATTTACTAATTTAAATGAAAGTCATCAAAGTACATATGCAAGTTATGGAACTGGTTCAACAGCAGGTATTGGAAGCACTATGAATGGTGTAATAACTCTTTTTGTGATTATAATCATTTTGGCATGTATATTATCACCATTTATGGGAGGTGGATATACTAGACATAGTGGTTATGGATACGGTGGATATGGAAGAGGTTACTATGGAGGATATCATCATCATCACTATCATAGACCACCACCTCGTTCATCATGTGCAAGCAGTTGTGCTTGTGCGTGTGCATGTGCAGGCGGGGGAAGAGCTGGATGTAGCAAAAAAGACTTTTATGGAACAAATTTAAGAACAAAAAATATAAATAAAGTATTAAAAAAATAAGTCTAGAAAAATCTAGACTTATTTTTTATTTTTCAGATTTGTTATATTTTCATCTTTTTTCTTATTTTTTTCTTTATTTTGTTTCTTTTTTACAGAAGGTATAATAAATTTTTTTCTATTATTAACAGAATCTTTTGGTCTTAATTGATTCATACAATCATTAACTTCTGATATATTTAAAACAGAATCATCACCAATTACGACTTCAATTTCTTCTTCGTTATCAATTTCTTCTTTTTTACGTTTATTTGATTTTTTAAACATTTTATCACCTCAAAATTAATAATAAATACAATATAATTATATCATAGTCACAATTTATCGTCAATTATTAGATTATCAGAAAAAAATAAATCGCAAACGTGCTTATAATTCAATGATTACAGGCTTCCTCGACTTGACAATAATGTGATTTCATGTAATAATATATAAGTATAAAAAATATAGGAGGAGAGTATGAAACTTAGCAAAGAACAAGCAATAATTGAATCTATGCTTTTTGCTGCTGGAAGAGAAGTAAGTGTAAAAGAACTTATGAATGTTTTAGAACTAGGTGCAGAAGATATTGATAAAATTATTGTTAATCTAAAATCAGAATATGATGCTAGAAATAGTGGTATTGAAATAATAAAAGTAGAAGATTCTTATCAATTATGTACAAGAAAAGAATACTATGAATATATATACCCTTTATTTGATAATAGAGCAAAGCCAAATATTTCTGGTGCCGCATTAGAAACTTTAGCTATAATTGCATACAATCCTAATGTTACTAGAGCAGAAATTGAAGCAATTCGTGGAGTTAATGCTGATGGTACAGTATATAAATTATTAGAATATGAGTTAATTGAGGAAGCTGGAAAACTTGATGCACCAGGTAGACCAAATACATATAAAGTTACAAATAAATTTATGAAGATGTTTGGAATATCTAGTTTAGAAGAGCTACCAGATTTACCTAGATATAAATTAGATGAAAATGAACAAATTGTAATTGATGAAGTAATGGAGGCTCCAATGCCCGAAAGGGAAGGCGTGGATTTTGAAAATAAAGAAAATGAAGAATAAAAAAATTGGAGGTTTAAATTATGGGAAAAGAAGAATTTGTAAAGGAAATCACAAATATAGAGGATGATTTCGCTAAGTGGTATACAGATGTTGTAAGAAAGGCAGAACTTGCAGATTATACAGATACAAAAGGATGTATAGCTATAAGACCGTATGGTTATGCAATTTGGGAGAATATTCAAAATTATGCAGATAAAAAATTTAAAGAAGTTGGTGTAACAAATCTTTATATGCCAGTTCTTATTCCAGAAAGTATGTTAGAAAAAGAGAAAGATCATGTTGAAGGATTCGCACCAGAAGTAGCTTGGGTTACAATGGGAGGAGGAGAAGAACTTGAAGAAAGACTTTGCATCAGACCAACTTCAGAAACAATGATGTCAACTATGTATTCTAAATGGGTAAGTTCTTGGAGAGATTTACCAATACTTGGAAATCAATGGTGTAATGTATTAAGATGGGAAAAAGAAACAAGACCATTTTTACGTTCAAGAGAATTTTTATGGCAAGAAGGTCATACTGTTCATGAAACTGCAAAAGAAGCAGAAGAAAGAACATTAATGATGCTTGATATTTATGCTGAAGTTGCTGAAGATCTTTTAGCAATACCAGTATTAAAAGGAAGAAAAACACTAAAAGAACAATTTGCAGGAGCTGAAGCTACTTATACAATAGAATGTATGATGCATGATGGAAGAGCACTACAATCAGGAACATCACATTATTTTGGACAAAATTTCACAAAACCATTTGAAATAAAATTCCAAAATAGAGAAGGAAAAGAAGAATATGCATATCAAACATCTTGGGGAATTAGTACAAGATTAATTGGTGCTTTAATTATGGCACATGGAGATAATAGAGGATTAAAATTACCACCAAAAGTTGCTCCAATTCAAGCAGTTATAGTTCCAATTGCTCAACATAAAGAAGGTGTTTTAGAAAAGGTTAATGACATATATAAAGATTTAGCTAAAAACTTTAGAATGAAATTAGATGATAGAGATAATTGTTCAACTGGTTTCAAATTTAATGATTGGGAAATGAGAGGAGTACCAGTTAGAATTGAAATCGGACCAAAAGATTTAGAAAATAACCAAGCAATTTTAGTTAGACGTGATAATGGTGAAAAAGAGGCGGTAGAACTTTCTAAATTAAATGAAAGATTAGAAAAGTTATTAGAAGAAATTCAAGAAAATATGTTTAATACATGTTTAGAACGAAGAAAAGAAAAAACAACAGTTGCATACACTTTAGAAGAAATGATTAAACAAATGGAAGAAAATCAAGGATTTATAAAAACAATGTGGTGTGAAGACGTAGCTTGTGAAGATAAAATAAAAGAAGTTACAGGAGCACATTCAAGATGTATGCCATTTGAACAAGAACATTTAGCAGATACTTGCCCAGTTTGTGGAAAAAAGGCAACAAAAATGGTAGTTTGGGGAAGACAATATTAAAAAATAATAATAAGCAAAAAGAATAGAATTTTTAATTCTATTCTTTTTTACATTTTGTATTCTAAAAAAATAATAATAAATTCGAAATGACGCGCAGTTTGGAAGGCGATTTATCGACGACCAGTAAGGAATATAGAATTTATTATTATTTTTGATTTATATTGATAATCTTTTTATTTGATGAACTTCATCATGTAATTTTTGAATATGTTTTTTTCTTTCTTTATAAGATGTTTCAAGTTCAGTAATCATTTGAGGTATTTTTTCAGGATCTTCACCAGGTTTCAAATAGTATTTTGCTTCTTCTCTATAATATTCTTTTTTTTCAGGAGTTAAAGCATACATCATTCTATCATAATATTTTCTAGAATCTGAAACTCTAACAATTTCTTTTCGTAAGAATTTTAAATAATCTCCTCTAGCATATATTTCATATTCAGTGTCATCAATAACAACTTTAAATAAAGCTTTTAAAACTTTTTTATCTATTTTTCCAACTCCACCTGTTTTAAAAATTCTTTTTGTATCTTTTAAAGATTTTGGAGATGTTGGATGAGCATGATCTATTAAAATATTTAAAGCATCAATAATACCAATGTGAGTTTTATATTGACGTTTGGCTGTAATTGCTTCAAATTCATCAGCAACTCTTATAATTTGTGCTTCATAAGGAATTTTATCACCTGTTATTCCATTTGGATAACCAGTTCCATCTAAAGCTTCATGGTGATATAAAGCACCAGCTGCATATGGACGTAATTTTAAATCATCCATACAAATTTTATAACCAATTGAAGTATGTGTTTTCATAATTGCATACTCTTCATCAGTTAGCTTTGAGGGCTTTTGAAGAACAGAAGGTGGAATAAATAATTTACCAATATCATGTAAGTAAGCACATGTGGTAGTATAAACTGTAAAACCTTCTGATAAGCGAAGATTTTCACAAAGCCTACAAGAGATATTTGCAACATTATCTGAATGCTTTCTTGTAAAATTATCTAATCCATCAAGCATTTTTAATTGATAGCGAATTGTTTCCTCCAAATTATAAGACTTTATAGAAGTACTATTATAAAAATCAAATTGTTCTTTCATAAAAAACTCCTTCTTTTGTATACTGATATAATTTTATATCTTAATACTTTTTTGGTCAAGTGAAATTTATGGAGACTCAAAAAATTCGTCTTTATTTATAACAAATAGTCAAATTTTTTCAGTATCCCTAAATTTAATTAAAAATGCTTGAAAAAAAAATAAAACTATAATATTATATGAATGTATTTTTATGAAAAGGAAGAAAATTATGTATTTTAAGAGACTAGAAATGCATGGCTTTAAATCATTTGCAGATAAAACTGTTTTAGAGTTTATGCCAGGAATAACAACAGTAATAGGACCAAATGGCTCTGGAAAAAGTAATATTTCAGATTGTATAAGATGGGTACTTGGAGAACAAAGTATGAAGTCTTTAAGAGGAGCGAAATCAGAAGATATAATTTTTGCAGGAACACAAAATAGAAAATCTTTAGGATATGCTGAAGCTTCTATTGTAATAGATAATTCAGATTCAAAGTTACCAATTGAATATAATGAAGTAATTGTTACAAGAAGGATTTATAGAAGTGGTGAAACAGGTTATTTTATTAATAAAACACCATGTAGATTAAAAGATGTTCTAGAATTATTTATGGATACTGGTATTGGTAAAGATGGTTATTCTATAATTGGTCAGGGAAAAATAGATGAGATTTTAAGTAATAAATCAGAAGATAGAAGACGTATTTTTGAAGAAGCTGCTGGAATTGTAAAATATAGAAGTAGAAAAGTAGAATCTGAGAAGAAATTAGAACAAGTAAAACTTAATTTATTAAGAATAAATGATATTATTACAGAAATTGAAAATAATATCGAGCCATTGAAACATCAATCTGAAAAAGCAAAAAAATTCTTAGATTTAAGAGAGAAATTAAAAAATATAGAAGTAGGATTGTTTTTATATAATATAGAGAATTATAAAAAGCAAATAGAAGAAATTTTTGAAAATATTGATATTTTTGAAACTCAAAAAGTTAGAGAAGAGGAATCTTTGAATAATATTCAAAGTGAGAAAGAAGATTTAAGATTATTAGTAGAATCATTAATTGAAGAAATTGAGCAAACACAAAATCTAGGATTTGAAGGAAATAAAAGGAAAGAACAGTATAATAGCGAGATTGCAATTTTAGCTGAAAAATTAGCTAATAATAAAGAAAATTATGAAAGATATGCTGTTGAAATTGAAGAATTAGAAAATCGTAATAAGGAATTAGAAGAAGAAAAAAATCAAAAACAACAAAAAAGAGATAATCTTTTTAATAATAAAGAAAAGTTTGAACTAGAATTAAAAGAGAAAGAAACTGAGCTTGAAAAATATTCAAAAACATTGTCAGATAAAGAATTAGAAATAGAAGATAAAAAGAAAATTGTACAAGAAAATATAGATAATAAATATGAAGAAATTTCACAAATAAATACTGAAAAAGCTAACTTTGAAAACTTAACAAAAAGAGAAATTTCATTAAAGCAAGAAATACAGGAAACTATTTCTGAACTTGATTCTTCAAGAACTCAAAAAGATGAATTATCTAGAAACTTTTATGAAATAGAGAAAAAAAGAAATGATTTTGAAAAGTCATTAGAATCTATGAGAAATGAAAGAGAACAAAGTGCACAAAAACAGAAAGATTATGAAACAAAAATTAATGCTTATCAATCAGAATATAGAATAAAAGAATCAAGATACAAATTTTTAGTAGAAACAGAAAAAGAAAAAGAAGGTTATGCTAGAAGTGTAAAATTATTAATGCAAGCTATTGAGAAAAATAGTGGATTATCTAAAGGGGTACATGGAATTCTTGCAAATCTTATTTCTGTTGACAAACAATATGAAACTGCAATTGAAATGACATTAGGAGGAGCTATACAAAATATTGTTACAGATTCTGAAGAAGAAGCAAAGAAATTAGTAAATTATTTGAGAGAAAATAATTTAGGTAGAGCATCATTTTTACCAATTACTTCTGTAAAAGGTCAAAAAATAATGGGGATTGACAATAGAGGTATAGCTGGAATAATAGGAGTTGCATCAGATTTAATAAAAGCTGATAAAAAATATGAAGGAATCATATTGAATTTATTAGGAAGAACTGTAATTGTAGATAATATTGACAATGCAGTAAAACTTGCAAAACAAAATTCATATAAATTTAAGATTGTTACATTAAAAGGTGATGTTATAAATCCTTCTGGTGCAATTAGTGGTGGATCAGTTGCCAATAAAACTGTAAGCATTTTAGGTAGAGGAAAAGAAATTAAAGAACTTGAAGATGAACTTTCACAAATGAAAAAGAAGATTGAAAAAGTGCAATTAGAATTAAATACATATGAAGAAAGTATATCTGCAATTTTAGGCGGATTTGAAAAAAAACAGAAAGATTCTCAAGAATTAGAAATTATATATGCTACTGAAAAGCAAAAAATGGATACATTAGATTTAGAAATTACAAAATTAGAAGGAAAACTTTCTAAGTCAAGAGAAGATTTAGAAAATATTAAAAAAGAAAAACAAGAAAACTTAGATAGACAAGAAGACATTAGTAAAAAGATTATGGAAATGGATAATCAAAATTCTAAGTTAAATGAAATAATTGAGGAATTTACGAACTTAAATAAAGACAACCAAAAATATATTGATGATTTGAATTTTGATATTACAAATTTAAAAATTTCTGTTTCATCATTTGATGAAAGTGAAACATCAATTAATGAAATGATGGATAGAATAAATCTAGATATTGAAAATAACTCTGCAAATATAAATAATAAGAAATCTTTAAGAGAGAAGATATTAACTGATAATTCTGAAATAGAAATAAAAACAGAAGAGGTTAAGCAAAAAATTATAGATTTAGAAAAAGAAATATTGGGAAGTACAGATAAAGTAGAGAAATTAAAACAAGATAGATTAGTTAAATCTGAAAAGTTAAATAAGATAGAAAAAACGATTGAAGAGCAATCATCAAAATTAGAAGATATTAAAAATCATATTTCTAAGCTTGATTTGAAAAAATCTAAAATTGAGCTTGAATTAAATCAAGTTATTGACAAGATGTGGGAAGAATATGAATTAACTCCAAATAATGTTAATGAAATTGAAAAAATAACAAATCCATCAACTGTTCAAAGACAAGTTAATGAAATAAGAAAAGATATTAAAGAGTTAGGAAGTATAAATGTAGATTCAATAAATGAATATAAAGAAACAAAAGAAAGATATGACTTTATGTGTGAACAAAGATTAGATTTAGAAGAATCTAGCAATAAGCTAAAAAAAGTTATAGCTGAAATGACAGATATGATGAAAGTTCAATTTTCTGAACAATTTAAAGTAATAAATAAGAATTTTGGCGAAGTTTTTAAAGAATTGTTTGGAGGAGGAAAAGCAGAATTAACTCTTACAGATAAAGAAAATATTTTGGAATGTGGAATTGATATTACAGTACAACCACCAGGAAAGAAATTGCAAAATATGACTTTGTTGTCTGGTGGAGAAAGAGCATTTACAGCAATTGCATTACTATTTGCAATCTTAAGAATGAATCCAGCTCCATTTTGCGTTTTAGATGAAATTGAAGCAGCATTAGATGATGTAAATGTTTCAAGATTTGCAGAATATTTAAGAAAGTTTTCTAAAGATTCTCAATTTTTAGTAATAACACATAGAAAAGGAACAATGGAAGCTGCTGATACTGTTTATGGAATTACAATGGAGGAAAAAGGTATTAGTAAACTATTATCAATGAAATTAAAATAAAAAAAGAATCAATATTGATTCTTTTTTTTATGCATTTTTTTAGTCAAATTTTAATAAAATATAAAAAAAGGGAAATATTAATAATGTGTTTTTTGGGAAATTGACTCAAAATAATATCGAAAAATATATGAAAAAAGTGTCGAAAAAACCACCCGTGCCAAAAAGACAATATTCAAACGTATAGTAAAATGGAGAAAAAAAGAGTAAAAGATAGCAACGAAGAGTAAAGTGTAAAACTATATTCTATATAAAAGCAAAATCTTGGCTCAAGGGTGATAAGAATATATTATCAGAAAAAGTTTTCCTTGAAAGCGGTTCTGATTTATGGTAAAATATTGCTTAGTGGCGAATTTTAAAAAAGCATAAAAGGAGAGTGAATTTTATTTTAAAAAGTTGGGTTAAATATTGTACAAAAGAAGTTTTCAAGACCCTAAAAATTGTCACAATTGGTTCTGCTATGATTACTATCGTAGCATGTGCAAAATATAAACCTGTATATAAAGTTACTTTAGCAGGGGATACAATTGGATTTATAACAAATAAAGAAATAATAAAAGCAAAAATAGAAAAATATATAAATGATACTACTGGGAATATTGCATTTAGAGAGATAAACGAATTACCAGAGTATGAATTAAAACTTATAAATAGGGATAAAGAAACAGAAGAAAAGAAAGTTATGCTTGCAGTACAGAATATGACAGTAACAACTTATAGAGCTTTTGCTGTTACATCAAATGGAGAACAAAAAGCTGTTGTAAATACACAAGAAGAAGCAGAAGGCATAATAAATGAAATAAAAGCAGATTTAAAACAAGAAGTAGATTTGAAATTAGGTATAGTTGAAATTTATACAACTGATGCTAATGTTGCTTCATCAAAAGAAGAGGCAACAAATGTATTAAATCAATATAAAGTAGCTAAAGTTACTGAATATGAAACTAAAAAGGCTGAAGAAGAAAGAATTGCAAAAGAAGCAGCTGCAAAAAAAGCTTTTGCTGCTTCAAGAGCCAGAAGCTATGCAACAACTGCCACATCAGCCCCTACAGGAAATTTAAATGGAATGCAATTATCAATACCTGTAACTGGATCAATTTCTTCTAGATTTGGTTCTAGAAGTTCTTCAAGATCATCAATTCATACAGGACTTGATATATCAACACCATCTGGAACAGGAATAAGACCTATTTCAGCTGGTACAGTAACTTATTCAGCATATAAAGGAAGTTATGGTAATTTAATTATCATAGATCATGGAAATGGTGTTCAATCATATTATGCACATTGTAGTGCTTTATATGTATCACAAGGTCAAACAGTAGATGCTGGTACAACAATTGGAGCCGTTGGCTCAACAGGAAATTCAACTGGTCCACATTTACATTTGGAAATTAGAATTAATGGTACACCAGTAAATCCACAACAATATTTATATTAATAAAAAGGAACGTATTTAGGTACGTTCCTTTTTTCGTCAAAATAATCTTAATATTGACAATAAAATTTATTATCAATATAATTTTATTATAGAAAAATTAAGGGGGATTATATGTTTAAATTTAAGAACTTTTTAAATAATGAAAATATAAAGATAATAGCTAAAAAAGAAGGAATGAGAGTATTAGAATATCAAAATGATTTAAGTGTTACTCCAATGTCTGCTACAACTTCATATTTTGCAAGTAAAATGAATGTAAGAAAAAGACAAGTTTTAATAGAACTTGATAATGATGAATATACAATTAGTGCTGGTGCAATGCAATGGACTGTTGGAAAGGTAGAAATGGAAACAGGGATAAAAGGTGCAGGTGATTTTATTGGAAAAGCCTTAAAAGGTGCAGTAACAAAAGAATCAACAGTTAAACCTATTTATAGAGGAAAAGGAATTCTTGTTTTAGAACCTACATATAGATATATATTGTTAGAAGATTTATCTGATTGGGAAGGTGGAATGGTTCTTGATGATGGAATGTTTTTAGCATGTTCTTCAAATGTTAATCAATCAGTAGTTGCTCGTTCAAATTTATCATCAGCTGTATTTGGAGGAGAAGGATTATTTAATTTGAAACTTGAGGGGACAGGAGTTGCAGCATTAGAAAGTTTAGTCCCAAGAGATGAATTAGTAGAAATTACATTAGAGAATGATGTTTTAAAGGTTGATGGTAATTTTGCTGTTGCATGGTCTGGAACATTAGATTTTACAGTAGAGAAATCATCAAAAACATTAATTGGATCTGGAATATCAGGAGAAGGACTTGTAAACGTATATAGAGGTACAGGAAAAGTTCTATTAGCACCAGTTAATGGGCAGGCAATGTCACAAACTCAGGGTTCAAAAGCACCAGATAATGGTGGAGGAACAGTAACAAATGCAGCAATTAGTGGAATTATGGGAATGTTAAAATAGAGTAGAAGAAGTTATGTAACAAACATAACTTCTTTTTATCATTTTCATAACATTAATTGACAATTATGTATATTTAATATAAAAATAAAGTACTATATTAGATTTATAGGGGAGAGATACAAATGGGAAAAGAAAAGGTAGAAAAATTAGAAGATGTTAGAGATACTAGTACAAAAAACAGATTTACAGCAATGATGTTATGTTGGTTTTTAGGTTTCTTTGGAGTTCATCGTTTATATGCAGGAAAAATTGGATCAGGATTTTTGATGATGTATGGAACCATAGTTTCAATATTATTATTAGCTGTAAATGTTCCAATAGGACTAATGTGTTTAATAACAATGCTTGCATTTGTTGCAAATGATTTTGTAGTTATTGCATTTGGTCAATTTTTAGATTGTTATGGAAAACAAATGACTAGAGATGATATATATTAAAATATTAAAAAATATAAAAAAAATCGCTATCATAGCGATTTTTTTGTTGTGTTTTTCTTAATTTCATTATATAATAATGCATTATGTGAAGGGAGATGAAGTTATATGGCTATTAGTAAAGAAGAAATAATCCATATTGCAAAACTTGCATCTTTAAATTTGTCAGAAGAAGAGATTGAAAAATATACTGGCGATATGCAAGAAATATTAGAATTTGCAAATATGATTAATAATGTGAATACAGAAGGAATGAATGAAACTGTTGTAGCAAATGAGAAAAACAATGTTTTTAGAAAAGATGAAGTAGTAAAATTTGAAAATAGAGAGCTTTTATTACAAAATGCTCCAAGTCAAGATGAAGGAATGTTTAGAATACCAAAAGTAATAAATTAGTTTGTTAAGCCTGAAAGGAATATAAATGATAATAGGGATAGATATTGATGATACAATAACAGATACTTATGAAGTAATGATGAATTATGCTCAAAGATATACAATTGATGTTTTAAAAAGAGAGCCAATTATAAATGAAAATGGAAATTGTCCAGATCATTTTTATACAAAATATTTACACAACTGGCAAGATGGTGAAGATTTAGAATTTTTAGATGAGTATTATGAAAAGATTATAAAAAATGTAAAACCTAAAACACTTGCTCTTGAATATTTGAAAATGCTTCAAGATGAAGGAAATAAGATTATTTTAATAACAGCTAGATGGGAGTCTAAGAAGTTTGATGTTAGACAAGCAACTCAAGAGTGGGTTATGAAAAATAATATTCCTTGTCACAAATTAATAATTAATGCAGAAAATAAACTTATTGCAGCTAAACAAGAAAATGTAGAAGTTTTTATAGATGATAGTTTTAAAAATTGTAAAATGGTTACAGATAGTGGTATAAAAACATTTTTAATGGATACAAGAGTAAATCGAGGATTAGAAGATGAGAAAATAAAAAGAGTATACTCTTGGCCACATTTATATATGAAAGTAAATGAAGATAAGCATATGTAAAGAAATGGACAAAATGTTCAAAACTAACGCGTCCTTAAATGGACATAAAAGGAGGAAATTTAATGGAGCTTTATGAATATACAGTACATGAACTTATAGAAAAGCTTGAAAATGGTGAAGTAACATCAGAAGAGATAACAAGAAGTTATTTTGATAGAATAAAAGAGATAGATCCTAAAGTAAAAGCGTATGTTACTACTTTAGAAGATGATGCAATAGCAAAAGCAAAAAAAGTTGATGAAGATAGAAAATCAGGAAAAGCGGTTTCTAAATTTGCAGGAATTCCAATAGGAATAAAAGATAATATGTGTATAACAGGAACTAAAACAACATGTAGTTCAAAAATGTTAGAAAATTTTGTTGCACCATATAATGCAACAGTTATAGAAAAATTAAATGAACAAGACTTAATATATCTTGGAAAATTAAATATGGATGAGTTTGCTATGGGAGGCTCAACAGAACACTCAGCATTTTTCAACACATATAATCCATGGGATTTAGATAGAGTACCAGGTGGTTCTTCAGGAGGTAGTGCAGCAGCAGTATCTGCTGAAATTGCTCCTTGGACACTTGGAAGTGATACTGGAGGAAGTATTCGTCAACCAGCATCACTTTGTGGTGTAGTTGGATTAAAACCAACTTATGGATTAGTTTCAAGATTTGGATTAGTTGCATTTGCATCTTCACTTGATCAAATAGGGCCTTTAACAAAAGATGTTACAGATTCTGCTATGCTTTTAAACTTAATTGCAGGTCATGATGAAAAAGATTCAACATCAATGAATATAGATAAAAAAGATTATACAAAATCTTTAGTAAATGATGTTAAAGGAATGAGAATAGGACTTCCAAAAGAGTATTTAGGTGAAGGTATAAATTCGGAAGTAAAACAAGCTATATTAGATGTAGCAAAAAAATATGAAGAAATGGGAGCGATTGTTGAAGATTGTTCTTTAGATATTGGTAAATATGCAACAGCAGTTTATTATATAATTGCTTGTGCTGAAGCAAGTTCAAATTTAGGTAGATTTGATGGAATTAGATATGGTTATAGATCTGAAAACTTTGAAAACTTAAAAGATATTTATAAAAATTCAAGAAGTGAAGGATTTGGATCAGAAGTAAAAAGAAGAATTATATTAGGTACTTATGTTCTATCATCAGGATATTATGATGCTTATTATAAAAAAGCTCAAAAAGTTAGAACAGCTATAAGAGCTGAATATGATAAATTATTTAGTAAATATGATTTATTATTAACACCAACATCACCAACAACAGCTTTTAAAATTGGTGAAAAATCAAATAATCCATTAGAAATGTATTTATCAGATATTTGTACAGTTCCAGTAAATATTGGTGGATTACCAGGAATGAGTATTCCATGTTCGTTAGATAGTAATGGTATGCCAATTGGATTCCAATTAATTGCAAAACCATTTAATGAAGATGCAATCTTTAGAGCTGCTTACACTTATGAACAAAATACAAACTTTAGAGAAAATAAACCAAGCTTTAAAGGAGGTAATAACTAATGGCAAGAGAAGATTATGAAATCGTAATAGGATTAGAAGTTCATTGCGAACTTTCTACAAAAACAAAAATATTCTGTTCATGTTCAACAGAATTTGGTGGTGAACCAAATACACATTGCTGTCCAATTTGTATGGCAATGCCAGGAACTCTTCCAGTACTTAATGAAAAAGTTGTTGAATATGCAGTAAAAGCAGGACTTGCAACAAATTGTAGTATTGAGAAAAACAGTAAAAATGATAGAAAAAATTATTTTTACCCAGACCTTCCAAAGGCATATCAAATTTCTCAGTTTGATAGACCACTATGTTATGAAGGATATGTAAATATCGAGACAGAAGATGGAGAAAAACAAATTAGAATTGAAAGAATTCATATAGAAGAAGATGCTGGAAAATTAAATCATGATGAATATGGTAGAGGAAGTTTTGTAGACTTAAATAGAGCTGGAGTTCCTTTAATAGAAGTTGTATCTAGACCAGATATGAGAAGTGCACAAGAAGTAGAAGCATATATGAGAAAATTAAAATCAATTTTTGAATATATAGAAGTTTCAGATTGTAAAATGCAAGAAGGATCTTTAAGAGCAGATGTTAATGTATCAGTTAGAAAAAAGGGAAGTGCTGAATTTGGTACTAGAACAGAAATGAAAAATATGAATTCTTTTAGAAGTATTGTAAGAGCTATTGAATACGAATCTGAAAGACAAATAGAAGAAATTGAAGCAGGAAATATAATTACTCAAGAAACTTTAAGATGGGATGATGTATCTGGAAGAACATTTCCAATGAGAGATAAAGAAGATGCTCAAGATTATAGATATTTTCCAGAACCTGATTTAGTTTCAATTAAATTGTCAGATGAATATATTGAAAATATAAGAAAAGAGTTACCAGAATTACCAGAAAGTAGAAGAAAAAGATATATTGAAGAATATGAATTAACAGAAAAAGCTGCTAATTTTGTAACATCATCAAAATATTATTCTAATTTATTTGAATCAGCAATAAATGTTTGTAAAAATCCAAAAACAGTTGGAAACTTAATAATGTCAGATATTGCAAGAATTTTAAATGAAAGAGAAGAAGAACCAGAAGATTTAAAATTTGGCGGAAATGAACTTGGAGAACTTGTAACTTTAATAGATAAAGGAACAATTAGTTCTGCAATAGCCAAAAAAGTTTTAGAGGAATTATTTAATGAAGTAAAAATGCCAAGTAAAATAATTGAACAAAAAGGTTGGGTACAAATTTCTGATGAAGGAGCAATAAAAGAAGTTGTAATGAAAGTATTGGAAAATAATCCACAATCAATTGCTGATTATAAAGCTGGAAAAGATAAAGCATTAGGATTCTTAGTTGGTCAAGCTATGAAAGAAACAAAAGGAAAAGCAAATCCACAAATGCTTAATAAAATGTTCTTAGAAGAATTAAATAAATAATAATACAAATCCACAGATTATGAAAAATTTGTGGATTTATATTTTAC
>CAORJJ010000009.1:0-920 GCA_948517135.1 uncultured Clostridia bacterium
AAATTTTACCTATATAAAAAGGAAGAGTTTACTCTTCCTTTTTTAATAATATATCTTTCAGTTGTAAAGAATTCAAATTAATGCCTAATTCATGCTCTACTTTTTTCTTACTAAATGTTTTATAAATTGTTTTTGAAATGTATTTTTCTGCGAAACTAATTATATCATTATATTCATTAATATCATCTGGAAAATATATTCCTCCTTTATTTTGATTTTTTATCATCCAACAACTAGCTGACAATGCTGACATAGCAACTGGTGTAATTGTTGGAGTTTGCCAAAAAGACGCATCTTTACTTCTATATAAAAAGTTCTTTTTTATTCTATTTCCTATCCATACTGGGTCAAATTTACTTCCTAATAATAGTACCCCAACATATTCTGTACCTTTTTTTATTTGCTCCTTATATATTATTTCTGCGTTTTCAGGATATTTAAAACCCCTTATAATACTTTGACTTCTGTTAGTATCTAGATATAAAGAGTTATCTACTCTAGCACCTTTTAAATATTTAACTGCAAAATCACATGGAGAATATAAAAACATGACAGTTGGTCTATATACAACATTATTTTCCCTCTTCACTTCAAGAGATTTTGCGATAGTTATGGTTTCTTCATGAGGAACTATAAAAGCTTCGAATTTACCTTTAGGATAATATGTTTTTCCAATTTTATCTATCGCCATATCTTTAAATTCTAAAAAACCATTTTCAAAATCTATCATTTTACATTCTTTTTGATAGTCTATTTTCTCACCTGTACCGATATTAACAGTTGATTCACTTATCATTTCAAAGAAAAATGAATCAATTGACCATGTACTATACAATTTACTGTCATCAAATTTTTCATTCACTTCTTGATAATCATTATCATTTACATGAATACATTTTAAATCAAGTTCTTTCGCCAAT
>CAORJJ010000009.1:930-38508 GCA_948517135.1 uncultured Clostridia bacterium
CATTAAATTTATTTTCTTTTATAAGTGTATTAAATTCTTTATTATTTTTAAATTGTTTTTTTACAATATATTCAAGACCTGCTTTTACAAAATGTGATACTAAACCAGGATTATTCCCATGTTGTAATACAATAGGATATTTATTTACATTTTCTTTTTGTTTTAAGAGGTCACGCAATTTATTTTTTTTCAAATTTTCTTCAAAAATACTATACCAATTATCATTCCAGTCTGTTTCTCCTGTATTTAAGTACATTACATTATTGCTAGCACACCATTCTACAAAGTCTTTTGTTCCAACATTATCAGCAAAATCAATTAAAAAATCTCCTTCACTCAAATATTTGGAAAAAACATTTTTAAAATTTTCTCTATTAATATCAGCTACAATAAAATTGCCTACTTTACCACCAAGTTCAATAAAAAATGTATATTCAAGTTTATTTTTAGATATTATAAAATATTTATCTTTATCAAATTTTATTTCTTTAGAAATTTTCTCAAAAAAGCTCTTACCTACTGCTCCAAAACCAAATTGTACTATTTTATTTTTAAATTCAATCATTACTATAATTCTTCTTTCTCAAATTTTTCTCTTAATGTTTTTTTCAGCTTAATTTTTTGAGTAGATGAATAACCATTTGTTAAATAAAATTCAATTCCAGCATCTTGAAATTCAAAAAATATTTTTCTTAGATCTCGTTGAACTTCGTTTCCAATAACAATTATTTTTTCTATTTTATTATTTTTAAAATATTGGGCAGATGGAATATCTTGTTTGTATAAATCCCAACTATTATCAAATACAGATTCTTTTTCTCTATATCTATTTATACGAGAACTATCTAACAAAAATACTGGATTTGCATCGTTTTCTAATTTTATATTTTTCAATTTTTCACTAGCATTTATTAAATGATTTTCAACTATATATGTATCTGTTGTAGCTTTAGCTCCTTCCTGCTCATCAGTTCCATTAAATATTGGTATAGGTCTATATCCCAAATAAGCTAAGGCTATACCAAACTCTATGCTTTCTTTTGCTGGCAAATCAATAAATATAGCTGTATCTTGTTCGTATCGGTTTAAGAACATTACTTTTCTATCTAACCAATTAGTTGCTGGTTTTCTATTATAATTATCAATTGCTACAAATGGAACAGGCCTTATCCATTGAGTCCATTTTGTATCAATTGGTGCATATATTTTATATATTTCTTTTCCTTTCATATTTTCTTCCTTTATTTTTCAATTAATACTGGTATATCTGCTGAATAAGAATCAATTCTTGGATATGGACTCATTCGTGCATAATATCCAGCATGTTGTCCTTCAATTGTATATGAACCAAGGCAAATATGATATTCTAAATTTCCTTCGCCTTTTAGTGGCATACTTTGAAATCTCTTCTGTGCTAAATATTGATTTGGATGCCTTTTTACATCTTTTAAAATTTTTGTATATTCATCACCTTTACAAGCTTCTTTTATAGAAATTCTCTCTCCTACTCTACCATAAACAGGTTTATAAATAAATCCTTCTCTTGATCCTAAATCTTTTATTTGTAACGTTTCTGGTAATAAACTTTTCCAAGTTTCCATGCTTATACCAGCCTTTTCTAAGTCCTCCCAAACAAATGGAAATCTTTTGCTTTGAGCATATATACCAATAGGATGATTACAAGATTTTGTTATAGTATCAAAGTATCCATCCCATCTACGTGGTTTCATTTGAATAAGCCATTCTAATGGTGTAAATCTAAAAATTAAGTCTATGTTAGTTTGATTATTATCTAAAATACAATATGCTTTTTTATCTTTAAAATTAATATGATCTGCTGCTCCATAAATAATATTATATCCCTCTTTTTTTAGTCTATCTCCCATATATTGCATAACTTGTCTATCATCACTAAAACATGTACAATGAACCATCATAATAGTACCACTTTTATTTAATTTATTATTTATAGCTTTTACCATCATTTCGCCAAATGAATTATATTCTAATTCAGGCATATTAGTTATTTTGCGAGCTAAGTCTGGTAATAATGAACTTTCTGCAAAACCACCTGGAACATCACTATTTACTTCAGTTACTACCCATTTCCCTTCTATACTTGGATGGAAATCATATCTCATAAGTCTAATATTCTGACTTTTATCATATGCTTGCATGTTAGGTATCTGCTCTATAATCTTTTTAGGAAGTGCCAATTTTTTTGCTACTTTAATATTTTTATTTAGGTACTCTTCTGCTAATCTAGTTTCTTTATCTAAGTTTTTAGTAAGTTCTATTACTTCATTATTCTCTTCACTGGTTAATACCAATATATATTTTGCTAAGGTATTACTATCAAAAAATTGTGGATCCCATTTGTAGCAGTCAAACATTGCTTGTAACCTATAATCATAATATTTATCATCTGGAATTTTTACTAATTTCATATATTTTCTCTTTCTATTCTATATAATTATAAATTTGCTAATGGATTATTCTCAACAGCATTTCTTATTTGTTCATTATCTACATGAGTATATATTTCAGTAGTTGATATACTCTCATGTCCTAAAAGTTCTTGAAGAGCTCTAATATCAACATTTCCATATTTATACATTAATGTTGCAGCTGTATGCCTTAGCTTATGTACAGAATAGGTATTTGCTTTTTCTATTCCAGCATTCCTTAATTCATTTTTGACTATATATTGAACTGTTCTTTTACTAATTCTTTTCTTTTGTTCACTTAAAAATAATGCATCACGTGAATTAAATTTTACACCGTCTCTTGGTCTTACTTCTAAATATTTATTAATAGCTTTCATACAAGCATTATTCAAATATATTGTTCTTTCCTTATCACCCTTACCTATAACATTCATTTTATTATTTTCAAAATCTATATCACTTATATTAATTCCAACTAATTCTGATAAACGTACTCCACAATTTAAAAGTATAGTTATCATTGCAAAATTACGTTCTGCATTATCATGGTTTCCATGTCCCTCAAGTGAAGCTGTTGCTTCCAAAAGTTCTTTACTTTCTTCTAGTGTTAAATATTTAGGTAGCCTTTTTCCAATTTTGGGTGTTTCCAAATCTTGAGCAGGATTTGTAGGAATCTTTTTTGTTTTATTACACATATATTTAAAAAACACTTTTATACTAGCTGTTTTCCTAGCAAGAGTTGCTGGTTTACAATTATAACAAGTTTTTAAATATGATAAAAATGAATGAATATCTGGTAATGATATTTTTTCTAGTGTTTTTAAATCGAAATTATTAATTTTAATTTTTTTAATAAATTCTTCATCTTTTACATCTGTTAATTTATATTTAAAACTTATATATTTTAGAAAATGTGCTAAATCATAATTATATTCCTTTATTGTGTTTTCTGATTTATTTAAAATTGTTGAGTTATATGCTAAAAAATCATTTAAAAATTCAGGATTTTCTTCAGGATTTATCACCTTAACACCTCCATTTTCAATATATAATAATTATATATATAATAAAATTAATTTACAATAACTTTGCACAAAAACTATTTTGCTAGAGATTGAGACAAAAATACACCACATTACTGCGATATCTAATCTATTGAATTATTTGATTTTGCTTATAATAAATCAGCCACTTGTTTTTTTAGTGGCTGATTTACATTATTTCATTTTCTTCTCTTTTCCTTTTACAATATCTTCAACATCTAATTTCCCAGCTCTTGTAATAACATTATAACCAAATTTATTTTTTAAATTATCTAATACATTATCCAATTTTTCTTGTTTTTCCTCTTCTTTCTCTGCAAAAAAAGATATTTGAACTTCATCTTTACTTTCAAGATTATCTACTCTAACTCCAACAAGCCTTATAGGTTCTTTTTTATACATTTCTCTAAATACTTCTTTTGCAGTTTCCAATATTTCTTTTGTAGAAGCTGTTGCATATTTTAACTGTTTTTGATGAGAATAATCTATAAAATCTTTAGTTCTTAGTTGAACATTAACTGTGTTTGCAATTAAGTTATGCTTTCTTAATCTAAAGGAAACTTGCTCACATAATGCTAGAATAATTTTAGTAATTTCTTCTGAATTTGAAACATCCATAGGAAGTGTTACTGAATTTCCAATACTTTTAGGTTCTTCTTTTTTACTAATAACTTCTTGCTCATCTATCCCATTTGCATAGTTCCATATCATTAATCCAAATTTCCCAAATCTTTTTATTAAAAAATCTTTATCTGTTTTTGCCAAATCACCAATTGTTTTTATTCTTAAATTATATAATTTAGGAACTGTTTTTCTACCTATCATAAATAATTCTGAAACTGGCAAATGCCACATTTTATCTTCAATTTCATATTCATATAATGTATGAACTTTGTTTGGCTTTTCAAAATCTGATGCCATTTTAGCTAATAATTTATTACTTGATACACCAACATTTACTGTGAATCCAAGTTCTTTTTCAACTCTACTATTTATTTCATATGCTATATCTATTAGTTTTCTATTTCTTAAATATCCTGTCATGTCTAAAAAGCATTCATCTATACTAAAACGTTCAATTTTATCTGTATATTCTGATAATATCTTATATAAATTATTAGAAGCCTTATTAAATACTTCAAAATCTCCTTGAAATACTTCTAATTTATTACATTTTTTTCTTGCAAAATATATTGGCTCTCCTGTAATTATTCCAAATTTCTTAGCAATTGGGCTTTTGGCTAGAACTATTCCAGAACGTTTTTCTTCATCTCCACCAATAATTGCTGGAATTGTTCTAATATCTATTGGATAGCCATTTTTTAACATATTAACAGCTGTCCAAGATAAAAAAGCATTATTAACATCAACATGTAAAATTTGTCTTTCCATGTTTATTTCTCCTTAATAAAAAATGATAGAATACCAAACATTAGTTTTTATGTTTGTATTCTATCACGATATATTTTATGTGTCAATATTTTTACGAAATAATGTTCGCTATCTTATAGTTTCACTTTTTTCTTTACAAGATAATTTTGTTAAATTCTGAGTAACATTTCTTAAATTAGCTTTATCTCTTACATTATATTTTTCATCAAATGTAAGTTCTCCTAAACGTTCATATTCTAAATCTGCCCTATTTTGTAATTCTTTTATAGTTCCTTCATTTTTTATGATAGATGTATTCTCTCCAACAGCAGTTTTCAAAAAACCTAGTGCATAAGGAAGATCGTTTACTTTAGCTTCTTTTGTTGTTAAAGCATCTCTTTCTTGAATTCCTTTTCTTCTGCTTAAATAAGGTCTTTCCACAGTATAAATATGATTAAATTTAGGAAATAATTTTTTATGAGTAGATAAAGCCCAATCATCAATAACAATTAGTCCTTTTCCACTACTTTTAAATTCTTCTATTTTTCTACTTAGTTCTCTTTCTATCATTTTACTTCTCACTAACATAAGAAATTTGAATGTAAATTTATTTTGATAAAAGAATTTTTTAGAACTAGATTTTAATTTAGGATTAGATTTTGTATTTTCTGTTGTATTATTTTCCTTTGGTTGTAAAAACATTTTAAAATATTTTCTCTTGATTTCTCCCACTAAATCATCAACATGAATAACTCCTACGTTTTCTCTTTTGTCTAGATGCTCTGAAAATGTCGTTTTTCCAGAACCTCCATTTCCCATAACTCCAATTAGTTTCATAAAATCTTAGTATAATTGATATTATACTCTCCTTTCTTTAATAAAATAAAGAAAAAAGTTAATTTTCATAACTTTTCTCTTTTGTAAATTTATTTAATTTTATCTAAATATTCATTTATTACACTTGTAAATATAATTAAGTAACTTATTGAAATAAAAAATCCTGCTAATACATCACTTGTGTAATGAACTCCTAAATAAATTCTACTTATTCCTATACTAATTATTAATAATATTAATATAGTAATTAATCCATATTTTATATATTTATTATCTACATATTTATATATTAAATATATAAATAATCCATAAAAGGCTGCACTAACCATAGAATGTCCTGATGGAAAACTATATCCTGATTCGTCAATTAGTCTATACTCTGTTGGTCTAGGCCTTTGAATTATTCCTTTTAATAATTGATTTAAGCCTCCTGAAATTGCTAAATTTAAAAATACTAAAAAACCAAATATTTTCTTTCTTACAAGAATAAAGAAAATTAATGATATTATAACAATTCCACTTACTCCACCAAAATTAGTAATAAATTTTGCCAAAATAGTTGCAGTATCTGACATCAAATATGTAGAAACTAAATGATATCCTATAACATCTTTTTTCATAATATCTTTTTGAAAAATATCACCAATTATTTCAATAGTTCCAATTAAACATATAAAAATGATAATTAATTTATAATATTTCTTTATAAATTCTTCTATTTCTTTTGTCTTCTCTTTCATATTTTCCCTTTACATTATTTTAATCTAATAATTGCATGTGTAATACTTTCATCTTCACTTTTTATTATTACATAGTGAAAATCATCACTCTTAGTATAAATTGCATTTACATTTTCACCTAATTTTATTTCCTTTTTATACATAATTTCAAAATAGTTTAATTCATTTGATATTCCAATTTCCTCTGGTAATGCTTCTTTAGCAATATCTAAATAATAAATATTATGCAAATGTTTATTTACATCAATTAAATTTCTAGTTATTTTAAATTTGGTTTTAAATATTTCTCCATCAGGCTCTTTCAACTTTGATAAATCATGTTCTTCAAAAACTCTAGAATTTAATTCTGGTTTATACTTTTGAGCAATCTCATCTGAAACTTTTACTAATCTTCCACTATCTATATCCATAAATACCCATTTTGATGTTGCTATACAAACAATCTCATCATATTGGTTTCTAACTTCAAAATCACGAAATGCGTAAAATCTATCTATACATCTAGACCAAGTTTTAACAGTTAAAGAATCATTTATTAAAGGTCTTTGTTTTACTTCAACTTTCCAAGATAATAAAATCCATGACTTTCTTGTAGTATTCATATCTGTAATTCCATATCCTGCCATTTCAGAATGCAATCCTGCAACATCTTCTAAATATCTCAACAAGCATGTATTAGTCAATTCTTTTTCTGTATTTATATCACTTAAACCTATATAAAATTTATGTTCAACAAACATTTATTACATCTCCTTTTTACATTAACTTATTAATTATATCATATCTTAAATTAAATACAAGTAAAAAATGAAGGAGATGCAATGCGCATCCCCTTCAAAAAAGTGACATTTGATTTTTTCGACATAAGACCCGCACCTCCCTATATGGGACTTATAGCTGTGTAAGATACAGCCATAAGTCACTGGGATGATAAGAAATGCGAATCTTGTCCCCAACTACTGAAACATATTCATACGTAGCATATACCAGAAAATTCTTCTGCCAAATTTCAGAAAGATTACTGGGATCTTTGCGGTCAATCCTGCGTTCATATACAAGTTCCTTGAGATTTCCATTATCCAGTTTCCCGATTAAGCGTTCTTTATCAAGCTGTTCAAATATGGCCTTTGCAAAACCATACGAATCATGTGCCAACCGATGTCCAGCTCTTGCACGAAGATATCCTTTGTGCATAACGATCATCTGTTGAGAATATGGCATATCTCTAAAATCCGGATAATAAGATCTGGCTCTATGGTAGATATCGAACATCATAACTGCTTCGACGCCAGTTACTACACTAAGCCGATGGACGTGAATAGTAGAAAAAAAGTCTTTTACAAACATTCTCTCTTTATACTCACCCTCCAAACTAGCTCTAATTTCTGCCAGCTCTTCATTGAGAACCTGGATATATTGCTGTTCCTGTGCTAAATTGTCTGCAGATATACTACTGATTTCAATCTCGAATACATCCTTGTATACATCGAAATTGAAACAGAGTATCGCCGAAAATCCTGTATTTACTTTTGTTGTAACAAGAAAAGTATTTTTTTCTATTTTTTCCTTCTCTTCTTCAGAATCCTCCTTCTTGAAAAATGTACTACGTTTGGGTGCGTTCCAAAATGACTTAAACCGTCTTTGAAAAGTCTCAGAAAATATTTCCGCTTTATCTTTCAGGTCTAAAGCCACATAATCCCGTACTTCCAAAGATTCGTGATAATTAACAATCTTTCTGTACAGGTTATCAATGGAATCTCCTACTCTTACTCTCATGTCAATTCCTCCTTCAGCCTTATATTATTTTAGTCTCTTTTAATATAATATAGCTAGACGCTATGAGTTAATTATAGCATAGGTTACATAAAATGTCAACAGTTCCAATTCTTAGAATTTTTATCTTTTTCGATAACTTTAGTATACATAATTACATAAAATATATTGATGTAAATCTTTTATTTATATACATTATTGAAAGGAGTTGTAAAATGAATTTAGAAGGAAAAAAGATTGGATTTGCTCTTACTGGCTCTTTTTGTACTTTCAAAAAAACTATTGAGCAAATAGAAAAGTTAAAAGAAATCAATAATATAGATATCTTCCCTATTATGAGTTTTAATAGTTACAATCTTGATACAAAATTTGGAAAAGCTGAAGATTTTATAAAACAATTAGAAGAATTAACTAATAATAAAATAATTCATACAATACAAGATTCAGAACCAATTGGTCCTAAAAAAATGTTTGATATACTTATTGTTGCACCATGTTCAGGAAATACTATTGCAAAACTTGCAAATGATATTATAGATACACCAGTTACTATGGCTGTAAAATCTCATTTAAGAAATAATAGACCAGTAGTAATAGCAATATCTACCAATAATGCTTTATCTGGCTCTGCTGAAAATATAGGAAAACTACTTAATAGAAGAAATTATTATTTTGTTCCATTCAAACAAGATAATCCAATTACAAAACCTAATTCGTTAGTTTTTGATCCAACATATATCAAGAAAACTCTAGAATATGCTTTAGATAATGAACAAATTCAACCAATACTTTTATGAATATAAAAATGTACCCCCATAAGGTTCATGCATTTTGCATGTTCCTTATGGGGGTACTAATTACTTACTTATTGTAAGTGATGAATTGGTTCACAGTTACTGATTCTGTACTTCAGTTGCATTGACATCGATGGTCTGAGCCATGAGGTCATAGTTCCTCTGCTCAATTGCCTTCATGGTCTTCATACCCTCTACACACTTCTGAGTTGCCTCTTTCCGGCTTTCGTTGACTTTGGTAACCATATCATCGATATACTCCTGCACAACTGACAGATCCTCAATAGCAACAGCTGCAGCATAAAGTTCGTTCTGAGCCGCAATCATGTTGTCATGAAGCATCTTGGCATTTCCTGTGATGAGCTTAGAAGTAATACCTCTGATAGTCTTCTGGATACTGAGGGCCTCCTTCTGTTTCAAGGCACCAATAGCAATTGCATACTGCCAGGTCCACAGAGGGATAACCAAACTGCTGACTTCATCGATCTTTTCACAGATAATTTCATCGCCATACACCAGAACTCTAAGCTGAGGAATAGACTGAATAGTCGCTACCCTAATAGTCTGGATTGTATGAATCCGCCTATCAATCCTCTCAATAGCCGACTGCAGGGCACTCGCATCATTCAGTTCCATGACATCAAGCTCACCTTTTTGAGTCAAAGCATTGAGCTTTGTCTCTGCATCCTCTCTCATAAGATACAGAGCAATGCAATCCAGCTCAAACTCAGACACCTGCTCTTTGGTGGCATCTTCCATCTTCTGATAGGTTGTCACATCTTTGCTAAGATCTAACTTCTGCTTTTGCAGTTCCACTTCGATTGCCTTAATGTTCTTCATAATTGTATCATGCTCAGCAAGAGCCTTGAACATTCTTTTCTTGGCGTTTTTCATGGAAAGCATTTCTCTGAAGCTGGAAATGAAGCCCCACTCCTTATCAGGATCAACACTGACCTTTCTGACGATTTCTTTGGGATTATTGCTTTTCAGAGTAGCTACCAAATCTGTCATGGGATCTGAAAGCTCTCCAAGCTCACTGGCGGAATATTTGGAAATAATAATTTCCGCATGCTTGGTCATAGCGCTTTCTTTAGAAGATCCAAAGTTCTGAATATCTGCTGATTTCGTGTAATCGATACCATCGATTCGTGCCAAAACTTTCTTCTGAACATCTGGCTTGAGATCCTCAAACTTCTTCGTTCTGACCTCACTTGAGATTTTTACATTTGCCAGCGGATTTGCTTTAGCTGCCACTGTAACAGGTGCAACAGTCGGAAGGTTGTTCGTTCTCCGATATGTGCTCATAAGTTCCTGAAGCCGTGTAGGCTGTTCCGGAAAATCAGTGGCCTGAACGATAGGTGTAGGCTGCTCCATAGCTTCAACGGTCTGTGTAGTAGTTTCTTTCATCATAGTCATATCCTCCTTATGAGTTGTGTTGTTGATAGTTGCAGTGTTGTTATTCATCATAGTGCATCCTCCAATTCATATAAAATATTTCAATGTACATCTTATATTATATCATAATATAAGAATACTTTCAACTTTTTATGTTAATTTGGCCGAGTTTAAAATTAAATGAGAAAACCCGTGAACACACTTGTGTCCACGGGTTAAATATCTTTTTACGCTATTTACTACTCAAATTCCCTGTGAAAAAGTTTTCTTTGGGAACTTCAATAAGATTGTACACATCACGCTCGTCATAAACGCTTCGATATACATCTCCAAGCTCATAATACTCTGTACTCCTATAATTATTGCCTTTGAGCTTATAGAAAAAGTCAGATCCTTTAATAGCATTTACAACACTCTTTCCGTTATCTGTATTTCCAATTACATAGTAATACATATATGTCGTTTGCAATGGGAAAAGCAACCTAACGTACTCGCTTTTATCGTTGGAAAGCTGTTTGGCAGTAGCCTCAGGCATAACATAAAAGCATTTTTCACAAAAGCCATCTGTTCTATTCAATCTTTCATTGAAATCCACAACAGCTTCTGTATATTCGCTATTTATAAATCTTTCAACATACTCAACAGCCTTCTCCATTTCAGTTTCTGTACTTGGATATTTTCCATCATTCACAGTCATCAACATAAAGTTATAGAAATCATGCCAATATTCTGTTGTTTCAGCAGGATAAAATAGCCGAATAGTTCCTATATCCTTAACTCCAAGATTCTTCCATTTACCTTCCTCAATTACTTCATCAATTACTTCGAGGAAATCAATTTCATAAAGTTTCTTGTTGTATTCAGATGAAACAAGAATTTCAGCATTTTTTAATTCCTTAAACCGGTCATCATCTGTATTATAGGCAATAATAAAAGGCGAGAATGCAAATTGCATATACCTGCTATCATTTTCCTTACCATAATCAACAGTGATATCAGCCTTACTCTTATCATCAGTCATTACAATTTTGCAATTACTGAGATCTGAGGCTGACAAAGCTTTTTTGAAAGCCGACTGCATAGATTCCGGTGCATACACAGTAATAGGCGTTTTTTCAGTAAAAAATAACTGCTTTATGGCGTTTTCTCCAAAAATAAGTACCATAGCTACAACGATGGTAAGAATCCACTGTGATAATCTTTTTGCTCTCATATTATTCTTCTCCTTTACTATCAATCATGTTTTTCAAAGCTTCTGCCGAACTTCTGAACTGAATCTCAACTGAGGATTTGTCGAATATTGCCTGAACTTTCTGATTGTTCAGATACTTCAGGAATGAATCCACACACTCAGTAAGCAACTGCTCATTTTTAGGATTGTGAATGTCTGCCTTAATGAAGTTCGTATACATTTTCAAAGTATTATAAAACTCTTCAATGTAAACCTCAAAAAGGAATGCCACTCTTCCATATCCAGAGCCATCTTCTTTCAAGACACCAATAATTTCAATCAGTTTTCTAACACTCTGATCGATTTTTTCATCATTATCGCCGAAATCACACTCATCTGAAAGCTTCTTCAAAGTGTTTACATAGTTTTCAGCATTAACAATATCCTGATAATACATAGAGCTGGACATTTTTTCAAATTCTTCAGTGGCTTTTCTGGCTTCTTCGGCTGCTTTCTGTTTTTTAGTTCTTGCTTTCAGTTTGCCATCTCTTTTCTGCAACATTTTGTGAAAGCGTTTGTCACGAATATTCGGCACAACAGTTTCGATAAAAGTACAGATAATATCCAGTCCAACAATAGCAAGAAGCATAATTCCAATTCCTTTAAAAAATCCTACATGCCTTTCTGTAAATAAATAGCAAAAGAAGCATGCTACCATCGCACCAGTAACAAAATTATAAATTCCAATCATCCTGGTGTAATTTTTCTTGCAGTCGAACTTTCGAACAACGCCATCACTCCACTGACATTCACGAAAGTACTTACAATTGTCTGAGTTACACTTTTGATACTTTTTAATGTTCTCTACATTTTCGAACTGTTCCTCTCCTATCGTTACTGTGTGTACGAAGGTTCCATCATCTTTTTTGTAGCCTTCGCTTACTTTGATTTTTTTCATTACTGCTCCTCCTTATTGATGCTATTGTTTATAGTTACATTGCTTTGTGGAATTTCCACACCATTATAAACGTCTCTTTTTCCACAACTTGAATTGCTAAAATCATAAGTATAGCCAGAATATAAAGTATTGTAGTAAGAACTGGACAGATTATCATATCCTGAATGACTCTTTGTGGCTAATAAACCTTTTTCAGCTTCATACAAAGAATCAAAAAGTACCTTACCAGTCGCATCAAAATCAGCATAATAGCTGTGATATACAACTGAGGTTGGATACATTATCAAAAAAGACGAGAGTGACGAAACTTTATACAATCTTGCAATATCTACATAAGTCATGAAATAAATACTGTTCTTGGAAATGCCATTATTTCTGATAAAAGCTTGTTCATTAATTGCTTCTGCATTTTTGCTTTCCAGAAATTTATCAACGACCTTTACAGCTTCTTCCATATCTTTACCGTTTTTAGGATAATATCCATCGTTTACAGTAAAAAGCAAAAAGCTATAAAATTCTTCCCAATAGACAGAATCCTGTGCAGGATGGTATATTTTGAAGCTTGTTTCTCCCTGTAAAATCTGATCCATCACCTTTTTGAAATCAAAATCATATTCATCTGAATCTACTTTTGATTCAACAAAAATTTCCTGTGCTTTAAGCTCTTTGATGTAATCTTTATCTGAATTGAATACTGCAACAAATGGTGAATATGCAATAATCTCACCTTTTGCATTAAGTCCCTGGTTTACAGTAAAATTAGCTTGCTTACTATCTGTAAATTTAAGAACATAGTCATCATCCAGGCGAACATCCTCTAGAGTTTGAGTAAGAGCATCATGCATCTGATCAGGTGCGTTTACAAGTATCTCAGTCCGATTTTCCAGTCTTTCTTTGGGAATAAAAAAAATGTTATTGATAATTAAAAATAACACTCCAACAGCAATTCCCAATGCCCAAAATTTGTACTTTTCTTTTACCAAACGCATATGATTACCTCCTTAAATGTATTTGTGCGTAAAAGATATTTAGTTGTCAACGTGCTAACATTTAGATTATACCATAAAATTGTTTATTTTTCAATAAGTGATTGCTTTTTCATCCAAATTATGTTAACATTATATTGATAGCTTATCTTTTTTAGGTTAGGTATAATAGGGTTTTTACCTATTTACCACATAATAATATGATAAGGAGGAAAACTTATGCGGAAACCTATTAAGCTAATTCTTTTCAATGTTGCTTTCATTTGTATCACACCTCTTTGCTTTTCTGACAAATTCTTGGGGCTGGGATTCAATCCAAGCAATGGCGCATTCAAGTTTGCACTGTCAATCTCTCTGGCTGTATTCGGCATATTCATGTTTTTCTTTGGAAATTACATGATTATACTCAGCAAGGATAAGATTAATTACAAAGTCGACAAACTGGAAACTATCGATGATTGTATCGGCGCTCTATGGCAATGCATCAGAACAGATCCTTCATTTAAAGCAGAAATAACAAAAGCAATTGAACAGTTAAAAGTTCTGCAAAGAAGGAAAGATTCATTAAAAGCACTTTTGGAACAAAATGGCATTACAGAGAGTTTCAAATACCTGAATCAAACAGCAAATAAAGCTGAATTTTTTGCTTTTAGCAATGTAAAAAGCATTATTAATCGGCTTATTGTTTTTGATAACAAGGAATATCTCTCAAATCCTGATTCAGTAGATATCTCTGTTCATAGAGATTTCATTAATGAAAAACTGAATAGTAACCAAACCATTTTGAAAGAGTATTCTGATTTACTTCTTGCATTAAGCGCAATTGGCGATACTCATCATATGAATATTGATGAAATTCGCGATATGACAGAAGCACTTAACAAAGTATTGAAAAGGGATGAATTTAAGCCCTTGGAAAGTAGTTACCACGAAACTCAGGAACAAAACAACAACCAATAAGGAGGAGACAATTTATGAGTAAAGGTAAAGTAATTGGCGGAATAGCTATTCTCGCAGTAATCGTTTTTGCAGCAGTTTTCGGCATCATGTCACTGGTTGATAATGCAGGAAAAACAACAAATCAGATTACAGCTGAACAAACAGTTGAAGAACTGAATCGGTACATTGACAAGAAAGTTGATTTAAAAAAAGTAGAAACCCCTACCAAAGGAACAGTAGACCTTGAAGCAAGCTCCTTGCAGGATGAACTTCCGGAAATTGAAACATATTTCTATAAGGTTGAAGGTAAAGGCGAAGTAAACATCGAAATCTTCTCTTCCCCTGAAAAAGCCGGCAGAGAAACTATGAAAGAATCTTCGGAAACTGATTATAATACCTGGCTCGTAAAAGTTGTTGAAGATTTCAATAACCAGGGCTACACTACATCAGATGGCAGAACAGTTTCTGTCAGTCTTAGAAGTATTTCGTCTGGTGTTATGGTAGACTATATCGTTTCTGGAAAAAGTGTTCCTGATGCAATTACACCATCAAATGAATGTTGGATTAACATGCTCAAGGCACATGGCATTTCCCTTACTCAGGAAAGCAAGTCTTTGGTTGGAAATGTCGCTGGTATCGTTTTAAATAAGGAAACTTATGATAAAATTACAGAAAAATATGGTTCTGTAAATTTGGAAACCATTGTAGAGGCAACTATTAATAATGAAATTGCAATGAGTTATCCAAACCCCAATGCTAGCTCTGCTGGTATTAATTTCCTTATGTCAGAACTTCTTACCTTTGACAGCTCTAATCCACTTGGTGAAGAGGCAATTTCCAATTTCCAGGCCTTCCAGGAAAATATCCCTGTTGTTGCATATAACACAGTTCAGATGCAGGGTGCTGTTGATTCTGGAGTTTTGGATGCTATGATTCTGGAGTATCAGGGATATATTAATAAACCTGCACTTCGCAATTATATTTTTGTACCTTTTGGTTTGAGACATGACAACCCTCTTTACAGCATTGGTGATCTTTCAGCTGAGAAAAAAGAAGCAATTAAGCTTTTTGCTGATTTTGCAACAAATAGCGAGTCTCAGAAATCTGCTAAAGAATATGGATTTGGTGGTCATAGCGATTATGTCCCCGAAGTTTCTGAAGCAGATGGAAATACACTTTTAGATGCACAGCAAATCTGGAAAGACAAAAAAGATAATGGTCAGGAAATTATTTCTGTATTCATTATTGACACATCTGGAAGTGTTGACGGTGCTCCTCTTAATGCAATGAAAGAGTCACTTATCAATGCTGGACAATATATCAACTCTGAAAACTATGTAGGATTGGTTACCTACAACAGCGACATAACCATCAACCTTCCAATTGATAAGTTTGATCTGAACCATCGAGCTTATTTCAATGGAGAAATCAGTAAATTAAGTGGTGCTGGTGGCACACGAACATTTGATGCAATTGCAGTTGGTATTCAGATGCTTGAAGAGGCAAAAGCCGATCATCCTGATGCTAAGTTCATGCTTTTCGTACTCAGCGATGGTAACAGTGATGGTTCTCTTGAAAAAGTAAGACCTTTCATTGAGAATCTGAATATTCCAGTTTATACAATCGGATACAACGCAAATATCGAAGCATTAAAAGAGATTTCAAAGATAAATGAAGCTGCAAACATCAATGCAGATACAGATGACATCATTTACTCCTTGAAGAATCTTTTCAATGCGCAGATGTAGTTTTCCAAAATCGTATTAAATAACCTAAAAACCCCAGGCGAGCAATTTGCCTGGGGTTTTCTCTGTTTGTAATTATACAACTCATTTTAGTTCAAAATTTGACCACGATTCATAACAATCATTTTTTTCACACCACTCTTTAAGTGCTGGAGAATACGTCCTCCGAAAATCATCATATTCGAAATCTTTAATATCCTCATAATTAAAAGATCTATAATCTATTGCTTTTACTAGTTTCATGTAATCTTCTACTTTGAATTGCTTGCAACTATATGTATCAAAGCACCAACCATCTTTAACATAAATGACATGAACTGTATAGTAATGCTCTGGTTTTTTATCAAAATCAAAAAGTTTTTCTGCAATAAACCTTATTTCGCCTTTTCTCAAACATTTTAAAATAGCAAAACATGTAAAATAGCAAAAACCTCTACAATCTCGATACATTAACTGACTATACAGTTTTCCATCATCATCTTTCATTTTTTCAAAATCTTCTTTTAAAATAGCCTTTCCTTTGGTTGTATATTTTGTAAAAAATATTTTTGATTTCACTAACTCTAAAAAAGCTGAAATTTCAGAGTTAAACTTAAAAATAATCCATGCAATAAATCCATAGTATACAAAAAAAGGTAAAATAATACATATTCCATTTACCAGTGTTTGCTCTACTAAAAAACACATTGTAAGAAATAATATACATGGCATTAGTAGAACTATCATTAGTAACAAAAAGCACCAGATAGATATCTGTATTTCGTTTTTTAATAAAAGCGCAATATCTTGATCTTCCTTATTTAGTTTTCTTAAAAATGTTTTCCGTAGCAAAAATTTAAACATATAATATCCCTCCATCGTTTATTATTAGTTAACATAAATATCTTATCATATTTTTACTATTTTATCAAGCAAAAACTCGCCTAAAAATTAGGCGAGTCATATTTATCCAGCTGTATTTGTTACTGGAGCTTCTGTATTTGTTGCTTCAGCAGGAGTTTCTGGTGTTGTCTCTACTGGTGTTTCTGTATTTCCTGAAACACTTGATTCATCAATAGTTTCATCATAATATTGTGCATATTCTAAATTATATATTTTCTTTTCAGTTCCTGTCATATTTTTATTAACAAGATTTATAAATCCTGATTCATCATCATGATCTAAGTACATTACCCAATCACCTACAACATTTATATATGAAGAATATGTTGATAATTGTTTTACTTTTTGTGGTTCTTTTTCTGTTCCATCAGCTTTTACTCTATATAAGCAAACTGTGTAATCTTCATTTTCTGCATCAAGATAATTCAAATAATATAAATAACCATCTTTTAAATTTAAGTTATATGCTGTTGTATCTAAAATTAATTCTTCTTCTCCAGAATCAACTTTTGTTCTATATATTTGTTTATCTGTATTTGTATAGTAAATATAGTCATTTTCTATATCAACACTATATAATCTTTTGTTTTCTAAAATTGGTCTTCCATTTGTTCCATCTAAATTCATAATATATGTTATATAGTTGTCTCCTGATTCATTTGCAACATTATATAAAATATATTTATTTGTAATTCCTATATAGCCAGTTCCATTATCAGCAACTTTTTGAGCATTTGTTCCATCTAAATTCATTTTATAAATGTTTTCATCTGCACCAATATAATAAATTGAATTATTTAATACATAAATTTCATAACAATCATTATTAAAGTTGTTATCATTTATAACTTCTAAATCTGAGCCATCTTTTTTCATTCTATATATTTTATTATCAACTTCATCTGATTCATTATATTCTCCAGCTCCAACTCCAATGAAATATATATGATTTTTATAATAATTTATTGAAAGAATATCTATATCTTCCATAAATAATTCTTGTGGTTCTTCTTTCCCATTATTCTTCACTTTATAGATTCCTACTTTTGAAGAATCTTCATTTGGAGATAAATAATAAATATATTTTCCATCATCTGCACCATATCCATAGTTTCTTATATTTCCTATTGTATTTCCAATTTTGTTAGAAAAAACACCTAAAGCTTGTAAAATTATTAAACTTGCAACTGCTATAATAATTACTATAATAGCACCAGCTATAACAAATTTTAGTTTACTATTTTTTTCTTTGTCATTTGTTACTTTAAACTCATCTTCCTTCTTTTCTTTTTTTGAATCTCCTTCTTTTTTCTTTTCTTGTGATAATTCTTCTGTTTTTTCTTTTTCATTTGAAAGTTCTTCTAAAAGATTTTTTTTGCATTCTTCACAAATTTTTTCTTCTCCTTCTGGAATTTCTTTTCCACAATTAGTACAATTCATTATTTTTCCTCCTTAAATTTTATAAGCCTAAAAAAGCTTCTTCTTTTATACAATTTAATAAATATACAACATCTGTTATATTAAAATTTGCATTACCTTTTACACATGCTGCTCTTTTATTAACTGCTTCTAAATTTGTATTATTTTGTACAGCGTTTAACATAGAAATTGCATCTATTATATTAAGACTTCCATCTCCATTTACATCGCCTCTTTTTATAATTGTATATGTAGTACCACCAATTGAAGCTTTATGTCCAGTTGCTAATGTATCTGATGTTACTTGATTTCCAGCTGAATCTACAATTGTCATTTCTCCAACTTCTTTATATTTTGTTCTTACATCATTACATGTTATATCTGGTAAAATTTCAATACATGGTCCATAATCAAATATTACTCTCACATCTGTTTCTAAGTTCTTAGGTGGTTTAACAGGTTTTGGTGGGTCTTGTGGCTTAATTGGTCCTGGTGGCGGTGCATTACCTCCAGTTGTGCCATCTGCAAAAATAAATGTCTGATTTCCCCTTATTCTTTCAGCATATCCATAAGTTCCAGTTCTTTCTGAAACAATTAAATCCCAATATGAACCATTTATTGGAGCTGCAGACCTTTGTAATACTTTAATTCTTTCTCCATTATTTAGAGTTCCTATTGCAGTACCATTTGCTGATGCTCTAACAGTTAATGTATTTATATTTTGTATATTTGCAATTTCATAGAAAATTGTACTTGGCTCTGATTGATTTGGTCTAGCACAAGCTGTTCTTGGCATATTCTCATAAACAGGTATTATAAATACATGATTATTTGCACCTAAATTACTATAATACTTTCTTAAACTTGTTCCTTGACTTTGAGCAGCCATTATATTTTGTTGATATTGATGTGAACCTAGTGCCGATTTTCCTGATACATTAAATTTTTGATAATACAATGTATTTTGACTATACCTTGATATATAGCTATTTTTAACCTCTTTTGCTCCACCAAAAATTGAAGCTCTTCTAGATGTCCAACCATGACTTTGAGCATATGCTAATCCATTATTTATTATTGTAGATGAACCATTACCATAAGAACCTATATTAAAATAATTATAACATCCTACATAATTTCCATTATAACCATTACCATTACTTAAAGTAGAACCATTCTTTCCATGTTCATTAACAATTTTAGCAACTAAGAAATATCCATTTATATTATATTCATGACTAGCATCAACAATTGCTTGAATTGCTTCTCCATTATTCAAATAAGCTCCATATCCTGAAACAGCTCTTGCTATATCATCATATGATACATCTGCACCTTCTAAATCTTTAAATTGAAAAACATCACTTTCATTTATTGAGTTTCTAGGATCTATCATATATGCCAAAGCATCTAAAGATGCACAGCACCATGAACCATTATCAAAAACTCTATTCCCACAAATTGGGCAAAGCCATTTTCCATTATATTTTGCACCTATCTGAAATAGATTTAAAGGTGTTCCATTATGCCCTTGATATTCTGTTACTAATACTTCTCCCCAATCTAATCCTGTGTAATAAAGTAAAAATGTATAATTGTGATGACTTGCTTGCAAATTTTTTATTAATTGTTTATAGCCTGGATATAAGTTATCATCTAATCCATCTATATCTCTAGTTAAATTTCCTGGTGCACCTCTTACTGCTAAAACTTTACTTGAAGTTATTGGATTAAATGATATTAATAAATATGATGCAATCATTACTAATATTATACTTATTACCAATTTTTTATATTTCACATTATCACCTCTTAATTCAATTGAATAATTAATACTACAATAGTCTCAATTATTCAATTAAATTATATAGATAATGACAGCAAAAGTCAATAAATGCTATATTACATTTACCTTACATCTATGCTAATTTTATTATTTGCTCCCATGGTAAATCTTTTTTGCCAAAATGACCATAATTAGTTGTTTTCTTGTATATTGGTCTTCTTAAATCTAAACTTTCAATAATTCCTCTTGGTGTAAGTTTAAAGTTGTTTCTTATTTTTTGAATTATTTCACTATCTAAAATTTTTCCAGTTCCAAATGTATCTACATATATAGAAAGTGGTTCTGCAACACCTATTGCATAAGAAAGTTGAATTTCACATTTACTTGCAAATCCATTTGCAACAATATTTTTAGCTATATATCTTGCCATGTATGCTGCTGATCTATCAACTTTAGTTGGGTCTTTACCTGAAAAAGCTCCTCCACCATGACGACTATATCCACCATATGTATCAACAATAATCTTTCTACCTGTTAATCCACTATCTCCTAATGGTCCACCAATAACAAATCTTCCAGTAGGATTTATATAGTATTTTGTTTCTGAATCTAGTAATTCTGCTGGTACTATTGGTTTTATTACATATTCTTTTATATCAGATTTTAATTTTTCTAAATCTGCATCACTATTATGTTGTGTAGATACAACAATTGTATCTATTCTTACTGGTTTATTATCTTCATATTCTACTGTAACTTGAACTTTTCCATCTGGTCTTATGTAATTAATTATATTTTCTTTTCTAACCTCACTTAATCTTTTAGCTAGTTTATGTGCTAAATATATTGGCATTGGCATATAATCTTCAGTTTCATTAGTTGCAAAACCAAACATCATACCTTGGTCTCCTGCACCTTCTGATTCTTCTTCATGTATTCCTTCTTTATTTTCTAGTGACTTGTCCACTCCAAGTGCAATATCTGCTGACTGTTTTGATATGTTTAATAAAACTTTGCAAGTTCTATAATCAATATCAGTTTCACTATTATCAAAACCAACTTCTTTTATAGTGTTTCTCACTATTTGTTCAATATCAACTTCTGCATTTGAAGTAATTTCTCCTGTAACTAAAATCTGCCCTTTTCCAGCAACAGTTTCACATGCAACTCTTGAATATGGATCTTTTGCAAAATAACTATCCAAAATACTATCTGATATATAATCACATAATTTATCTGGATGACCTTCTGTAACACTTTCTGATGTAAATAATCTTCTCATAATTAAATCCTCCTTTTTAAATTTTTCTTTTTGATAAAACAAAAAGAACTCTATGCACAAATAGAGTTCCTGAATAATTCATATTATTACCATAATCATCATTCAAAGCATCCTTTTGTGCTCTGTCGGTATTAGCACCTAAATTAATAGGTTGCTGTGGAGTCTAAAAGCCGATTCTCTCGTCCACTCTTGATAATACTTTTATAATATGTATTTTACTATATAAGTCGATTTTTGTCAACTATTTGATTTTTTTGACTTTCTCATTATTGGAATAAAATTTTCTGCAAATTTGTATTCATCTTTATTTTTTATATAAAGAAGTCCAATTATTGAAAATGTTACAGCCCCAATGAAATTTACTATTAAATCTTTCATTGTATCATTAATTCCTATATCTAAATATCCACCATCAATAATAGTTTCAGTTTTATTTCCATCTTTATCTTTAGATTCTATTATTGTTTTGCTTATATCTTTTACTACTACTGGTATATTTTTTCCTTCTGGATGAATGTTTACAGTTGAAATAGTAGTAACTATTTTGTCTTTTTGCATGTCTTTTAAAAATACTGTATCCATTCCATACTCAAAAAATTCCCATAATACTCCTATTGTCATTGAAAAACAAAATGCTACTAAAGCAACAAATACAGCAGACATTGTTGCATGAAAGAATTCTTTACGATTTAATATATCTATTAGAGAAAATCCTATTGCTGCACACAAAAATCCATTTAAAGTATGAAGCATTGTATCCCAATGTTTTATTACAATATAATATTCATTAATTTCTCCTAAAATTTCTGCTGAATATATAAATAATAAAATTATAACTTGAAGAGCATCTGGAAGTTGTATATTAAATTTTTTATCAATAATTACTGGAACTAAAAATAATATTAATGTAAATCCACATAAAAAAACATTATTCCAATTTCCAAGAAATACCTGTCTTATTAATGTTAAAATAACTAAAGCTCTAAGAACTAAATATATTGTCATATTTCTTTTGGAATAGTTTTCAAACAACTCTTCTTTTTTCTTTTTTTTCATAATTTATTCCTTTCTGCTTAGTTGACTATTTAGCTTGATACCAACTTTTGCCTTCTTCAACTTCAACAGTTAATGGTACAGAAAGATTCGCACTTTCCTCCATACATTTTTTTAATAATTTTTCTACTTCTTCTTTTTCTTCTAATACTGTTTCGATTAAAAGCTCATCATGAATTTGCAATATTAATTTTGATTTTAAGTTTCTATTTTTTAATTCATTATAAACTTTAATCATTGCAATCTTCATAATATCTGCTGCTGTACCTTGTATAGGTGTGTTCATAGCAGCTCTATCTCCAAATTTTCTAATCATGTAATTTTTAGAATTCAATTCTGGTATATACCTTCTTCTTCCAAACAAAGTTGATACACATCCATTCTTTTTTGCCTCTTCAACAATATTATCCATATATTCTCTTATTCCATGATAAGTATCTAAATATTGCTCAATATATTCTTTTGCTTCATTTCTTTTTATATCTATTTGCTCGGCAAGACCAAATTCACTTATACCATATACAATTCCAAAATTAACAGCTTTAGCTTTACTTCTTAATTGTTTTGAAACTTCTTCAATTGGAACTTTAAATACTTGAGAAGCACATATTGTATGAATATCTGCATCTGAATTAAATGCTTTTATCATTGTTTCATCATTTGACATATGTGCCATTACTCTTAATTCTACTTGAGAATAATCTGCATCTACAAAAATTTTACCTTCTTCTGGTTTAAATACTTTTCTTAATTTTTTTCCAATTTCACTTCTTGTTGGAATATTTTGTAAATTCGGTTCTGTACTACTTAATCTTCCAGTAGCTGTAACTGTTTGATGGAAAAAAGTGTGAATTCTTTCTGTTTTAGGGTTTATAAAAGGTATTAGTCCTTCTACATAAGTAGAATTCAATTTCATAAGTTGTCTATATTCTAAAATTTTATCTACTATTGGATGTGCCTCTTTTATTTTATCTAATGCATCTACATCAGTTGAATAGCCATTTTTAGTTTTTTTACATGGCTTTAGTTCTAGCTTTTCAAATAGTACAACACCTAATTGCTTTGGTGAATTAATATTAAACTCTTCACCAGCCATTTTATATATATCAATTCTTAATTCTTCAATATGTTTTTTTAAATTTTCACCATATTTTACTAATTCATGTTTATCAACATACATCCCCTCATACTGCATTTCTGCTAATATTTCTACTATTGGCATTTCAATATTATTAAATAACTCTAATGAATTAATATTTTCTAATTCTTTTAAAATCTTTTCTCTAGTTATTCCAATTACATAAGCATATAATGCATATGTGAAATTTGCTCTTTTTTCATCAGTAGATACTTCATCAAATAAACTTGTTTGTACTTCTGATTTTTCTTTATTTTCTTCATAATCAGATATATCAATTTCTAAAAACTGTCTTGATATATCCTCCATAGAATATGCATTAGAAACAGAATTTAAAATATAAACTGCAATTTTAGCATCATACATCATATTTTGCGAATTAATACCAATCTGTTTTAATAATATATAATCCTCTTTTAAATTATAACTACATTTTAAAATTTCTTTGTCTTCAAATATCTCTTTAAAATCTGCTGAAAATTCAACATTATAAACTTTTTTATCATCATAAATATTAATATATGTTATTTCTTTTTTTATAATCAAATTTTTATCATTATTGTTTAACTTTTCAAAACAATAATAAAGTATTTTATTTAATTTTATTTTAGAAATTATTTCTTTTGAATCTTTTAATTCAATATATTCAAAAAGATCTTTAACATCCTTTACTTCTTCATTTGATTGATTTTGTCCTAAATTAAATCTATCTATATATCTATTAAATCTTAAATTTCTAAATAATTCTAAAACTTTTTTATTATCCCATTGTTTTACTCTAAAATGTTCTAAATCTTTATCTATTGGTGCATTTACATCTATTCTTCCAAGTTCACGTGAAAGAATTGCTAAATCTTTATTTGCTTCCAAATTTTCTTTTAACTTTCCTTTTGCAATGGCTTCACCAGCTTCCAATTTTTCATATATTGTATCTATGGAATGAAATTCTTTAATTAAATTTAGTGCTGTTTTTTCTCCAACACCTGGAACCCCTGGAATATTATCTGATTTATCTCCCATTAATCCTTTTACTTCTATAAGTTCTTGTGGCTCTATCCCATAAACTTCTAAAACTTTATTTCTATCAAAATTTTCTGTTTCTGTTTTACCATTTTTAGTTCTAGGAATTCTTATTGTTGTTTTATCTGAAGCAAGCTGAAAAGAATCTCTATCACCTGTAAGTAATGTTACATCAATATTCTGTTTTTCAGAACTTTTACTAAGTGTTCCTAGAATATCATCTGCTTCATATCCAGCAAGTTCAATGATTTTTATATTCATAGCTTCTAAAACTTCTTTTATTATAGGCATTTGAGCTGCAAGCTCATCTGGCATACCATGTCTTGTTCCTTTATATTCTGCATACATTTCATGTCTTTTAGTTGGATGTTTTACATCAAATGCCACAACCATATAATCTGGATTTACATCCTCCATTAACTTAAACATTATTGCCAAAAAACCATAGACCGCATTAGTATATGTTCCATCTGCTGTTTGAAGCATTTTGCTACTCATTATCCCATAAAATGCTCTATTTAAAATACTATTTCCATCAATAACTACTAATTTTTCCAATATTCCCTCCTGCTTATATTATAAGCCATAACTTAAAATCTATGATGATTTTATCATACTACACTTTTTTGTCAATACAAAAGAGTAAGTAGATATCACTACTTACTCTCTACCCTTTATTTCACATAATTATATGCTAAAAACAATATACAGTTATTTAATCTCAATTTCCTGTGTTTCAAGTACTTTCGAAATTCGTTCATCATCAACCAAAATCGTATACTGGTCACATTCGACTATATGTGCAATGCATAGCTTTGCAAATTCTAAAGCACGCATATATTCTCGTATATCATAGTAACCACATAGCATCATATTATTTAAACTTTCATCATTTATAAGAAGATCGCCTTTTTTAATTTCAACATTCATTCCTATAATTTCTTCTGTTGAAATAAATCTACCAAAGTTTGGAATTTCTCCATGATAGCCTGGAGCTACTAAAAAAATTCTTCTTTGAGAAAGATGTTCTATTTCATCTGTAATTTCTGAAAGCTTAACTTCTAATTCTTCCTTTTTATTAATGCTATTTTGATAGTTTTCTTCTATCGTTTTAAGCGTTTCTTTTTCTTGAGCAATCTTTTCTTCTAATTCTGCAATTTCTGACTTGAAATCTGCAATTCTTTGATTACTCTCTGATTTGTTTTTATCCAATGGAATTAGAGTACCATCCCAAAAACTTATCCACTTCTCTGTTTCTTCTTTTTGAGATATCAAATTACTCATTCTTTTTTCAAGCAAAAATTCTGCTTCTTCATTAGTTTGACTTGTTTTTTCTGACTTTCTACGTTTTCTTTCAGCAGAACTTTTTTGTTTTTCCCGAAGTTTCTCATTTTTTACACTTGTCTTTTTTAGTGATGAAAAAACTTTAGGACCTAGACCACTTCTCATTTCTTGAATAAACGCCTCTTCTGTCATACTATATTCAGGAGCAAGTTCAGAAATTGTTTTACCTTGTTCTGAAATCCGCTTATGAATAGTAGTAAAATTTAATGTTTTCCGATTTTGTGTTTTAACTGTCATATCATACCTCCACTAGTAATAATAGATAATATTATATCACACATATAGGATATAATTCAAGTTTTTAACTAAAAAACATTGGTATATTCGATATTCCAATCACATAATATATATATCCATATAAACAACCACAAACTGCTCCAATAATATGTCCCATATGTGATATATTATCTTTTTTTATTAAACCATCTATAATTTCATTAACTACATAAAAAATGAAAATTAGAATTAAAGTTAATGGTATTTTAGTTTCTTCTATATTTACAAAAGAACTCATCATTATAAGCATAAATACAATTCCGCTTGCTCCTAATATTCTTTTTCTTCCAAATATACTATTTATTATTCCTATCACTCCTGCTGTTATTAATATCATTATTAGTAAATTAATAGTACCATATTTTTCTTCTATCATAGGTCCAATTAATAAAATATATAGAAAATTATTTGATAAATGTTTCCAATCACTATGACCTAAAACATGTGTAAATAACCTAACATATGTAAGTGGATTAAAAGGTGAACTTCTATAAGATGAAAACAATATATCATTACTTTTTCCAGCAGTTATATATTTTAAAATTAGCACAGCAACTGAAACAAAAAAATATGTTAATATTAATATAGAATTATATTGAAAGTAGTCTATTAATTCCACTTTTTCTCCTTTTCTATTTTCTAAAAAAATTTAAAACCTTTTTCAAAAATACAATTATTTTGTTTTCTTTATATATTGTTAGTTCTGTTATTTCATTTTTTTCATCAATACATACTTCTTCTACTTCAATTTCATTTTTAAAGAATATATCTGTATTTTTATTTTCTTTAAAAATTTTTAAAAACTCTTCTTTTTGGTTTTTGTCTGCAAAATATTTATAATTTATTATTTGTAAAAATGCTTTTGTTTCATCTTTTAAATTCTGTTCTAATAATGATTCCTCTGTTGTCAAATTAACAATATAAGTTTCTGATTTATTTTCTTTAAAAAATTCTATTACTTTTTGTGGTAATATTTTCTTATCTTCTGGATTTAAGTTTTCTAAAATAAAATCGACCTCACAGCACGCTTCTGCAAATTCCATTATATCTTTCCTTTCTTTTATCTTTCTCCATCATCTTCTCTTGATTTTTTAATTTCTTGATTTTGTTTTCCTTTTGATCTAAACTTTTCTTTTGTTTTTTGTTTAATCCAATCTATTGCTTTTGAAATAACATTATTCTTCTTTTCTTCTGGTAAATCTACTTCTGAAAGTTCGTCAATAGAAAAATAAGAATTTTTTACTTGTATTGTTTTATCTTTTTCTATATCTTCAATAGCTTTATCTGTTACTGTATCTATCACTAGATTTATAGCATCTCCTGGAAATACAGCATAAGTAGTTAAATTACTTCTAGCATCATTTGTTCTTGTAAATCCTAAAGTTTTCCCAGTTTTAATATAATCTGCTAAAGCATTAGCAGTATGATCTATTCCATATCTTTGGGATGTTTGGTTTACTGAACTTTCTAGAACTCTTCCTTTAAAATCTTTATTATACCCATTATAATTTTGTTCTGTAAAAGACTTGGTTATTAAATCTAACATTTCTGTTGGAGTAATATGTTCTTCGATTTGTGCTCTTGCTTGTCCTTGTCTTGTAAAACTATCTGAATAACCAGTTGTTATATATTTTTCAATTGCTTTTACAACCTGTTCTTTAGCTGACTGAGGCCCATAGTTATTTTTATATTTTGTATATGTTTGTTCTATTGCAAGTTTAATTATACTCATTTTATCATTTTGGTCTAAACCAGCTTGTCTTACATTTGGATCTGTATTTATTGAATTTACAAAATCAGTTGGAAGTACTTGATAATTGTATTGTATTTCATCTTGTTCTGTTATATGTCTTTCAAAAAATCTAGGATTATTCCCAAAATATTGTAACTGTGTATCTCCTCTTCTAAGTGCTGGAGAGTCCCATGTTAAATCTACTGGAAAAGACGTTCCATCTATTGTTAATACATTCCAAGCATGTTTTTCGCTTTGGGTTCTATTTGGAGAAAATCCTATTCCTCTAATATAATCACATTGTATACCTTGTCTATCCATCATTTCTTTATAAAGTAAAGCATATCCTGCACATACACCTTTTCTATCTAGAATAACAGATAAACTAGATGGTCTTTGAGCACTAAGACTATATTCTATGTTTTTACCTAAAACTTCATAAATATATTTTGCTTTTTGCATTTGATTCCATTCTTTAGGAATATTTCCTTCTATAACTTTCATTTGTCCAATTATTTGTTTTAATTCTCTTCCACTATATGTTCTTCTTTGCTGATATCTTTCTTGATTATATTTTTGTTTACCAGCCATTCCGTCCTAAAACAAATATTTGTTCATCATCTCTTATAGTACTTAAATCATATCTACTTTCTAATTCTCTAGTATTAGTAACAGTTATCATATATTACTCCTTTAATATTCATACATATCGTTTAATAAAATTTTTATATTTTTTAATTCTTTCAATTCTTTTTCAAAATTATATGATTCTTCTCTATCAACTGATAATGTTTTCAGATTTTTATATTTTGAAATAATCTCTAATTCCAATTTATCTATTTTTTCTACTGATAAATATTCTATTGGTAAGTAAAAATCAATTTTAGATAAAGAAAAATCTTTGATATTTTTTATTACTAATTTTTTTAAATTTGTAAAAGTTTTTAAAAATTCAAAGTTATCAATTTTAATATTAATAAGTTGTAGTTCTATAAGATTTGATAATTTTTTTATCTCTTCAAAATTATCTATTTCTGTGTTAATTAGTGATAAATGTTCTACATTACTAAACATTGTTATATCTCTTATTTCACAATTAACAAATTCAATATTTTTAATATTACTTACATTTTTTATATCATTTAGTGTTAAACCTAAATTTCTTATTGATATTTTTTTCAAATTTTTAAATAAACTTACTTCTTCAAAATATACTTTATTATATACTCCAACTATATTTTGAGAATCTAATATTATTTCATCTATACTGTCTAAATCTTTTATTTCAAATTCTGTTTTATCTAATTTGAATTGTATAAGATTTTTCAATTCTAAATTTTTAATTAGTTCATTTTTATCCTTTATAGCTGAAATCTCCATCGTGTTTTCAAGATTTTCCATACATATCTCCTTTGTATAAATATAATTATTTGAATTTATTATATCATTTAATTATTATTTTTCTTAAAAGTATTTAAATTATTATAAAAATGTAATTATTTAGTAATGTAATAAAATCATTATTTTAAATTGACTGTTTACATAAATGGTAGTATAATCTACTCATAATTTAAGGCATTTGCCTAATTTATAGAAAAGGAGAAAATTTATGAACATTAATTGGAATGATTCTTTTCAAGTTCGGAATATTATAAGCGATTACTCTCTTCGGCTTTTAGCTATTAATAGCATAAATTCTAACTATTTTGGTATACAAAAAGTTTTTAAAGAATTACAAATTATTTGTAATGAACTGAATTTTTGCTATGATATACAAGCTGACGGATTAGTTATGAGAATCTCTAACAATCCTTTAAATTTTCATCGTTCTTGCAAATTAGCTTTAGTTTGTCATATTGATACTGTCGATTATGATAAATTAAAATGGAAATACAATCCACTTGGTGAAATCTCAAATGGTAGAATTTATGGAAGAGGTATAATCGATGATAAAGGTGCTCTTGTTTTAGCTCTTCTTTCAGCAAAAGCCTATGAAAATGTTTTCCATAAACCATGGATCATAATTGTAGGTTCTTCTGAAGAGGGAATTTGGATTGATATGGAAAAATACAATTTAGAAAATCATCCACTTCCTGATTATGCAACTACACTCGATGGAGATGGCGTTCAGTTTGGTTCTCGTGGATATTCAGATATCGAATTTAAGTTCACTCCTAAGCCATTTAATGGGGCTTTTATAGAAAGAATAGACCTTCCAGGATCTGCAATAAATATTGTTCCTGGATTTGCAAAAGCAACTTTATCTGATGGAAACATTATAAGTAAAATTGGAAAAGCTTGTCACTCATCAATCCCTCATAATGGAAAAAATGCTTTGACTCTTCTGGTTCAAGAATTATATGTGATTTTCAAAAACCAATTTCCTACATTTTTACAGCTTATGAATGATATTCAAGATTGTACATTATCTAATTTTGAAGTAATTGATACAATAAATCAGATTAATGGTATATCTGTATTACCAACATCTGTCTGTCCTACTACTTGCAAAATTGAAAATGGATTGTTAACAGTAAATTTGAATTTTAGAATTTCTATTTGCACAAAAGAATCTGACTTTTTAGATTTAATTTCAAATTTGTCTAATAGATATAATGCTAATATTCGAATTATAAAATTAACTATGCCAAATTTCATAAATCCTACTTCTCCCATGATAATGTCTCAACTAAAAGCTTACGAAAAAGTTCTTGGAAGAAAAGCAATAGCAACAATTGCTCCTGGAATTGGATATAATGCAGCTTTCAAAGCTAAATATGGCTGTAATATCTTTGGTCCTCGCTTTGCAGTATGTGACGATGAAGAGGATTTATGTCATTGTAATGATGAAAGTCGTTCGATTGATGATTTATTAAAATTCTATAAAATGCTTTGCACTTTTATGAAAGATTTTCTTACATGAATAAAGCTCTCTTCAAATTGAAGAGAGCTTTATATTATAACTTAGCATTGCACTTTACATAATTTTATGATATACTAATTTCGTTCTATATTTATATTGTAACTTAAAATCTTAATAGTTTATAGTTGATTTAGGAGGAGAATTTATGAGTATAACTAATCGGATTTTTAGCAAGTTAACACAAAATAAAGCAAAAGAGATTTTAGCATTTGTTCTTTACTCTTTATTTATTATCATGTTAGTGGGCATAAAATTACCTATTGTAGTAAATATAATTATGGGCGCAGTTATGTCTATAATATTTTTAATATTTTACTGCTACTTTGAAGATTGGCTTTTTAAGACTCTCTGTGATATTACTTTAAAAGATATAGGAAAAGAGATTATAAAAATTATAAAAGAACTTGGAATGTTTTTACTTTTTCTTTATATCTCAAATTTTATATTCTCTATTTTCATTGTTGGTGAACCCAAGAATCAAACAGAAGTAGTTAATGAATTTTACCAATCTCCTATTATTAGTTCCATAATGATTATTGTAATTGCACCGATTTTAGAAGAAATTATTTTTCGGTACTTACCATATCAATTTATACATAATAAAAAGTTATATGTTGTAATTTCAGCAGTAATCTTTGCTTCAATGCATGTTGTTGATGACAGTAATGCATTATACTATGTATGGGTATATCTCGGAAATTCAATTTATTTTGGCTATCGGTATTATAAGACAAAAGACTTACTTGTAACAATATCCACTCATGCTTTTAATAATACACTTTCAATATTACCACTTATAATGAGTTTACTCTAAATTATTCTAAAAAAGAAAGGCTACTTTGATTTATTTGATCAAGGTAGCCTTTTCTGTTTCTTGATTAAGTTCTGAGGTACAATGCATACATCTAGTTGCCTTTACACTAATTTCACCCAAACAATATGGACAAATTTTTGTTGTTTTTTCTTCTTTTATCTCTTCTTGCTTATTTTTATTTCCAATGTTTGCTAGCTTATTCATAAATTTTACAATAAGAAAAACTACAAAAGCCATTATTATAAAATTAATTATATCTGTTATAAAGGCGCCATATGTAATATTTAAGTTTCCAATTTTAAGTGAAAATTCAGAAAAGTTTACTTCTCCAAAACATCCTAGTATTGGAGATATTATGTTTTTAGTAAATGATGCTACTATATTTTGAAATGCACCACCAATTAATACCCCAACTGCTAAATCTAGTACATTTCCTCTTAGTGCAAATTCTTTAAATTCATTAATAAATTTAGATTGTTTTTTCTTTGCTTCCTTTATTGCTTTTTTAGTTTCTTCTTTCAATTCTTTTTCCATGTCTTAACTCCTATTATTTTCTAAAATTATTGATTAATATCACAAAATTTCTTTTTATCTTTTTCTATTTTTTGTACATATCTTTCTTCTTCAGAAAAAACACAACCACAATATTTTTGCATATAAAGTCCAAGTTCACGAGCCTTATTTTGTCCTTCTCTAAATCCTGGTCTAAAATCTCTATATAAAAATTTTATATCATATTTTTCTGCCATTTCTTCACATATTTTTTTTAATTCTTCATGATTTTGATATGGGCTAACAAAAAGAGTAGTTGTGAAAGCATCATATCCATTTTCTTTTGCATATTTTGCAGTTTGCTCTATACGAACTCTATAACAATATTTAGAGCATCTATTATCTAAATCATCAATTACTTCTTTGCAAAATTCCCTCAAGCCATAGTTTTCATTAATAATTAACTCTAAATTAATCATTTTTGAATATTCTATTAAAGTATCTCTTCTTGTTTTGTATTCAATATATGGGTGAATATTCGGATTAAACCAATAAGACACTGGTTCAATTCCTTCATTTCTTAATGAATCTATACAATACACGCTACAAGGTGCACAACAAGTATGTAATAATAATTTCATTTTCTACTCCTATTCCCAAAAGCAAACTGTATACTTTGTTTTATAGTAAACATCTTCAGAATACTTTTTCATATTTTCCTTTTCTGAAACAATACCTGAACATATTCCAATTATTAATGTAAATATTGTAACTACTCCCAAAAACTTTCTTAATATATTTTTTGTTTCATCTGATTTTAAACTATTAAATATTACTATAAATATTAAAATTCCTGATAATATAAACATCCATGCATAATCTATTAAATATCTTTGGTTACTTCCAGCCATCATAATACTCAAAACAGCTATAAAAGTTGCAACTATTACTAATGAATTAATTAATACTTTCAATTCTTTATTTTCTGTTTTCCTATTTGCTTTCACAACAAGAAAATTCATAAAACAAATTGGAGCAATTATAAATAGTCCACCTATCATATTTTCTATATAATAGTACCCATAAAATTGTAATAATTTATTATGATTTGTAATAAATGGAAAATCTGGTATAAAATTTGGTATACTAAATAAATTTGCAATTATTCCTGTTGGAATTGCAAATATTCTATTTTTTAATGCAGACATATTTACAACAGTTAATTGATATTTAGTTCCAAATTCAAAAGGATTTTCGAATCTCGCATAATTATATAACATAAGTAATGCACCAACTGTAAGATATGGTAGTGCAACAGCAAAAATCAATTTTACTAAAGGCTTTTTATCTGTTTTAAATATTTCTACATTTTCTATTAATAATTTTATTAGATAAGGTAATATTAAAACTGATACAAATAAATCTGTTGGTCTACATGCAACTGATAAACTTAAGAAAAGCGAACCTGCAAATATATAAAAATATTTCTTTTCATCACTTTCTAAAGATTTTAAAATAAAATAAATTCCTTGAAGTACACAATAAAGTCCTGATACGACTGCCAATTCATAAACTCTTGACATTCCCTCTGCATATAGTATTAGTGATCCTGCACATAACATAATTAAAGAAAATAGTACAAATTTAAAAGGAATTTTCTCAAAATATCTATTTATAATTTTGGTTAAAATCTCTTTAATTAAAATAAATATAGCAATTGAAAGAACAAATACAACAGTAGCTATATCTAGATACTTTTTGGTTATCACATAATATGGTAAGAAAAATACTAATAATGGTAAGATTCCAAAATACACATAAAACTTTCCGTTATAATATGCTGTATCCCATAAATAATCTTTTCCTCTTTCAACTATTTCTCTTTGCAAATCATCATATGGATTCTCTAAATTTAAGAAATCTTCACTTGGTTCATAATCTAAATGAAGCTGACCTTTATATATACTATTTACAAACATTTTATTATATATTTTTAAATTATCTGGTTCTATTGAATTTTGATTTATAAAAATTGATATTACAAAAAATACTGCAAGTACAAAAAGTAATGCTAATTCCTGAGTTAAGTTTTTAATTTCATAATTTTCATTAAAACTTTTTTCATTTTTAAGAAAATAAATAACAATAAAAGTTCCTAAAGTTATTACAAATCTTGTTATATTTAATTCAAAAGGAATCTTTTCATTTAATACAACTTCAGATATTTGCTCACTTTCATAAATATTTTTATCTACTGATATCATTAGTCCTTTTACATTACCAGATAAATATAGTGGCATATATTTTGACTTTTCATTTCCAGGAATATATTTTTTTGAGTTTAAACCTCTATAACTTGAACTTGTATCATCTGAGAAATATATTTTATATTCTTTTACTTCATCTACTGTTTTATCAAAATTAATTTTTATTGTTCCTATATTTGTATTTATATTATCTATTTTTAAAATAGCTCTTGAATCATCATATTGATCAAGCTCAAATTCTGTATAAGTTCTTTTTTCAAAATTTCCTAATAAAACGCGATAAGAAGTAATGTTAAAAACAATTACTTCTAGAAATAACGCGATTATTAAATTGATTAAAATTTTAGATAAGTGTTTTTTCATATATAAATTTCATTACAACACATTTAATTTGTTTTTGTTTCATGATATTCTTTTTCTGTATTAACATTCCAAATATTGTCTTTTGTTGTAATGCCTTCTTTTATATTTTTTACTGCCTCAAATGCTGTTGCCATTGAATGATCCATATTGTTATATCTATGTTGACCATTTCTACCAATACAATAAAGATTACTAAATGTATCTAAATATTCAATAAGTTTGTCCATATTTTCATATGTATCAAAGTATGCTGGATATGCTTTCTTAATTCTTTCTCTATGACTATCTAAAACATCTTCTTTATCTATAATATTCATACTTGCAAGCTCATTAATAGCAAATTCTGAAAAATCTTTATCTGACATATTCCAATATTTATCATTTTCCTGGCAAGTATATTCAAGACCTATCCAAACAGTATTTTCAGCATCTTTAACTAAATAAGGTGACCAGTTATTAAATATTTGCAATCTTAACATTTTAACTTCTGGTTCTTGTACATAAATCCAACAATCTGGAACTATATTTCCTAATGTTTTCATTTTTGTTTTATTAGTTAACTTCATTTTTTTAACTAATACACCAACTGTTTGAAAATCAACATATGGAAGTCCAAGTGCAATATCTTTCATATTTTGAGGTACTTCTATTCCAGTAAAACCTGCAACTAAATCTTTTACAGGCATTGTAGATATAAAAACATCACCTTCTAAAATAACTTCTACACCATTTACTTCACATACTACACTTTTTATAGTTTTATCATCTATCTTTAATTTTTTTACAGAATAACCTTTTAAGATTTTTCCACCATTTTCTTCTATTTTTTCTGCTAATGTTTCCCAAAGTTGTCCTGGCCCATATTTTGGATACCAAAATTGTTCAATTAAAGATGTTTCAACTTCTTGTTTCTTTTTCTTTGATTTGAATATTTTTGAAAATGCATCCTTTATTACAGCAGTAATAGAAACACCTTTAACTCTTTGTGCTCCCCAATCTGCTGAAATTTCTTTTGGATGTCTTCCCCAAAGTTTTTCTGTATATTTTTCAAAAAACATACTATATAAAACTTTACCAAAACGATTTATGTAAAAATTTTCTAATGAGTCTTCTTTTTTCTTTACAAATATTGTTTTCAAATAACTAAAACCAGCTTTTATTGTGCGAAAAAGTCCCATATTTGTAAATGTTTGTAATTTTAAACTTATAGGATAATCAAAAAATTTCTTTAGATAATAAATTCTTGATACTCTTGTTCTTACAAGCATTACTTTATCTTCTTTTTCTGGATTTGGTCCACCTTCTTTTAGTGGCTTTTCTCTTTTTAATTTTTCATCATCAAAAGAATTTACACCTTGTATAGGCATTAATTCTTCCCAAAAATCCATAACTTCTTGATCTTTTGAGAAAAATCTATGTCCTCCTATATCCATTCTATTGCCATTATATTTTACTGTCTTTGAAATTCCACCTATATCATTAGATTCTTCTAATATAATAACTTCATATTCTTCATTATTATCTTTTACTAATTGATAAGCAGCAGTTAAACCTGCTGGTCCAGCTCCTATAACTATAACTTTTTTCATATATTATCCTTTCAGTGGTTAAAATTTATATTCTATTCCTAAATGCTCATATCCTGTAGCTGTAACAATTCTTCCTCTTGGAGTTCTTGCTAAAAAACCTATTTGCATTAAATAAGGCTCATAAACATCTTCAATTGTTTCAACTTCTTCATTTAATGTTGCAGCTAAAGTTTCAACTCCAACTGCTTTTCCAGAATACTTATATATTATTGTTTCTAATATTTTTCTATCTGTATTATCTAATCCTAAATCATCAATATCTAATTTATCAAGAGCCATTTTAGTTATATCTAATGTTAATACACCATTTCCTAATACCATTGCATAATCTCTTATTCTTTTTAATAATCTATTTGCAATTCTAGGTGTTCCTCTAGAACGTTTTGCAAGTTCAAAAGCTGCTGCTTCTTCTATCTCTACATCTAAAAGTTTACTTGATCTTTCTATTATTGTTGTTAAGTCTTTTACAGAATATAACTCAAGTTTTGATACTATTCCAAATCTATCTCTTAATGGTGTTGATAATGAACCAACTCTTGTTGTAGCTCCAACTAAAGTAAATTTTGGTAAGTCTAATCTTATTGACTTGGCTGTTGGTCCTTTTCCTATAATTATATCTAAGCAAAAATCTTCTAAAGCTGGATATAATATTTCTTCTATATTTTTATTTAATCTATGTATTTCATCAATAAATAAAACATCATTTGGAGCTAAATTTGTAAGTAATGCTGCTAAGTCTCCTGGTCTTTCTATTGCAGGTCCAGAAGTAATTTTTATATTGCTTTCTAATTCATTTGCAATAATATTTGAAAGAGTTGTTTTTCCAAGACCTGGTGGTCCATATAAAAGTACATGATCAAGAGCCTCTCCTCTCTTTTTTGCAGCTTCTATATATATACTCATATTTTCTTTAACTTTACTCTGCCCAATATATTCATTTAGTTTTTTTGGTCTTAAAGAAACTTCTTGATAATCTTCTTCATCTATTAAGTTAGGATC
>CAORJJ010000010.1:0-29578 GCA_948517135.1 uncultured Clostridia bacterium
AGCTTACGGTCAAGTTAGTTTTAAACTGCTCCACCCCAACTATTGACAAAGAACCAAAATTTCAAAGCAAGGATTTTACTAATGAATTAGACAATAGAAAATTGAATAAAAAAATCCTAATTTTTAATTAGGTTTATTAAGTGTGCATAAAAAGCACGAATTTCATAGGTTTTGGTGTAAAATAATCAAAAGTTAGATAAAGCTTACGGTCAAGTTAGTTTTAAACTGCTCCACCCCAACTATTGACAAAGAACCTAAACTGCTCCACCCCAACTATTGACAAAGAACCAAAACGAAAAAAGATAAGCATTTCTGCTTATCTTCCTGGAGCCGCTAGTCAGACTTGAACTGACGACCTACTGATTACAAGTCAGTTGCTCTACCAACTGAGCTACAGCGGCATTCCAATAAATAAATATTGGTGACCCCTACGGGAATCGAACCCATGTCTCCGCCGTGAAAGGGCGATGTCTTAACCGCTTGACCAAGGGGCCATGTAAAAGAATATCTAAAAGATATTCTTTTGGTGAGCTATCCGCGACTCGAACGCGGGACAACTTGATTAAAAGTCAAGTGCTCTACCACCTGAGCTAATAGCCCATACATGCTGTATGACAGCCACTTAATTGCGACTGCCTTTATATATTACACTATTTTTTCAAACTTGTCAACATTTTTTTAAATTTTTTTAAACTTTTTTTTATTTATTTGAACATCATAATATAATATTATCGCATGAGTGATATTAAACCACTTTTTAGAAAAAAAATCAAGTGTTTTTTTAATTTATCTTATAGGTAAATATTCTTCTTTTTGTGATACTCGAATTTCTGATTTTATTTCTTCTAAAAATTTACTATCATCCACAGTAGATCCATCTAAATTTAATTCTAGTAATCTACTGCAATCAGTAACACTCCTAAAACCTTTTACTTTAGAATTTTGCAAATACATTCTTTCTATATTTTCTTTTCCTTTAATTCTATCTAGTCTAATATTATCAGAACCTATTATTGCTAAGACATTTGGTGCATATATAGTACTATAATCTCTTATATTGCAAGAATTTAATTCTAAATTTTTTAAATTAAAATTTCTTATTTCAGATTTTAAATATAATTTACATGATGCTAACTGAAGGCTTTCTAAATTGCTAAGTCCACTTAATATTTCAGCAATAGAATCATCTATTTTAAAATATTGAAGTGACATTCTTTTTATATTTGGAAATAGAGTTAATTCTTGTAAACTAATATTTTTCTCTTCTCCTGAAAACTTTCTATTGCTAATATTTATTTCTTCAACGTTTTTAAAATCATCTTCATCTAATTCTTCATTTCCAAACTTTCCAACTTTAAAACAAGCTATTTTCTCAAGTTCTTTATCTTTAAGTCTCAACTTTATTCCCTCCTATCTTTGATTATCTAAAGTTTTATTTGTATTAGTTTCTTTTGAACTAGTAGTATTACTTTTTACTATTTCATCAGTATCTTCTCTAAATTGCTCTTTATCTATTCCCCAGTTACTCAAATCCCAAGAATTTAACTTTGAAGTAGATTTTTCACTTTGAGGAGCATTTAATTTTAATGGTTTCTCTGATTCTTTAAATATCTTTTCCTTAAATTTTATAACATGATTTTTTATATCTATACCTAATTCTTTATATGATTCACCAAAAGATCTTATCCCTGCTAAAATATCATTTGCATTTGGAATTCTTGTTTTCCCTATAAATATATGTTTTCCTCCAAACATTTCTTCAATATCTTTATCTTCTATTACTGTGTTACATTCTGGTCCTTTAAAATGACATTTATCGTCATCCTTTTCTATTTGTTTATCTGATTTTAGACAATGTGTTGGAACTTGTCCTAATCTCATTTTATTAGCATCCCATGTTGCATCAACATTGTACCATACGCCATCAAGCTTTACTTTATTCCATGCATGACATTCTCCTATATCAATTTTTCCATCTTTATTTTTTATTACATATTTTTGTGAATACTTTTTTTCATTAAATTTATCTTCATTTACTGTTTTATCTTTTGACATACCAGTTATATATTTAGCTTCAATACCAACCATTGATAAAGCATTTGTGTTGTTTATAACTAAAGTTACATTATCTCCTGATTGAGTTATCTTATCTAATCCAATTTTTTCTAAGTCGCTTAAATTAAGTGTTACACTAATTGGTTTTTCAGACTTTTCCATTATTTTATCTGCATTAATTAAACATTTGCCATCATCTGATAACACTAAGTGTTCACTTTCACCACTTCTTTCTATAAAAGTTCTAACACTTTCTATCCCTAAATTTGATTTAAGTTTTATTGCTTTAGTAAGTTTAGCAGTATCCAATAAATTTGATAAATTTTCTCCTATATCATTTGATGTTACTTCTATATCTGCAAGTTCAATATTTTTTAAATTAGGTAATTTTTCTTTTATTTGTTTAATTTCAGATATTCTCTCAGGTCTCATTTCAAAGTTTTCAACATATTTAAAAAAGTCACAATTGAACTTATCAACATCTCCACTTAATATTAATTTTGAAGGATCTATGGAAAATTCTCCTTCTTTAGGCATAAAAACTTTAAAAAAGTTATTCCAATATTCATCTGTTCCATGTTCGATGTGAGCTGAAGCTCTTTCTATATGTGGACTTCTTTTCAATACTTCAGCTAGTTTAGTATAGTGTTCCATCTTTATCGAACCTGTTTTGATTATAATATCTCTTAACTTTTCACTTTCAATTCTTTCAATATCTAAATCAAATATTACTTCTTTATCCATATCTACTCTCTATATAATAATATAATTTATTTAATTATATCTTTTAGAAAAAAATAATTCAATTAAATTTGCATTACAAAATAAATTATATATTAGAACTTTTTTATATTAAAAAAATGCGTGAAAAACCTTCACGCATTTTGATTAAAATTTTTTATATTATTTTTCAGATAATTTCATCATAGATCTTCTTAATTTTTCAAGTTTGCTATCTGCATCTGAAAGTGATGTTCCTTTAACTCCCATATAAAATTTAACTTTTGGTTCTGTTCCAGATGGTCTTACACAACACCAAGCATCATCTTCTAAATCATAATATAATACATTAGATGTTGGTAAACCTGTTTCAGATTCTTTACCTGTTTTATTATCTACTATTATTCCTGTTTTATAATCTCTAACTCTAGTTACTTTATACCCGCCTAGTTCTTTTGGTGGATTACTTCTGATAGAATCTAATAGTTCTTTCATTTTTACTGCACCATCAGCACCTTTTAAAGTAATTGTAGAAATTCCTTCTTTATAGAATCCATATTTATTGTAAATATTCATCATTTGATCCCATAGTGTTAATCCTTGCTTTTTATAGAAAGCAGCTGCCTCACATAATAACATTACTGCTGTTATAGCATCTTTATCTCTTGCATGAGTTCCTACTAAACATCCATAACTTTCTTCAAATCCAAATAAATATTCTTTATTTCCTGCAGTTTCAAATTTTCTAATTTGTTCTCCTATATATTTGAATCCAGTTAAAACTTCTATAAACTCAGCTTTATATTCTTTACTAATTGCTTGTGCTAAATTTGAAGAAACGATTGTTGTAATTAATGCACCATTTTTAGGTAAAATTCCTTTTTCTTTCTTTTGAGACAATATGTATTCAGCAATTAATAACCCTGACATATTTCCTGTAAATGTTTTGTATTCTCCTGTTTTGCTATCTTTAGCTAAAACTCCAAGTCTGTCTGCATCTGGATCAGTAGCTAAAATTAAATCAGCATCTTCTTTATTAGCAAGTTTTATAGCAAGTTCAAATGCTCTTATGTCTTCCGGATTTGGATAATCAACTGTTGGGAAACTTCCATTAGGTAATTCTTGTTCTGGAACTACATAAACATTTGAGAATCCTAAATCTTCTAATACTGACTGAACTGGAATATTTCCTGTTCCATGTAATGGTGTATAAACAATTTTTAAATCTTTTTCAACTTCTTTTATAACTTCTGGATTTAAAACTTGTTTCTTTATAGCTTTCAAATAAAGTTTATCCATAGCTTTTCCAATTATATTATAAAGTCTTAATTTCATTGCTTCTTCTAGTGAAATTGTTCTTATTAATGAGTAATCTTTAACTTTATTTACTTCTGCTATAATTCCTTTATCATATGGAGAAACAATTTGAGCTCCATCATCCCAGTATACTTTATAACCATTATATTCTGGTGGATTGTGACTTGCTGTAATCATGATTCCTGCAGTACATCCTAATTCTCTAACAGCAAATGATAATTCTGGAACTGGTCTTAATGAATCAAATATAAATGTTTTAATTCCATTAGCATTTAGACAAAGAGCTGTTGCTTGACTAAATTCTGGTGACATATTTCTTGAATCATATGCAATTACTACACCTTTATTTTCTGTCCCTTGTCTTAAAATATAGTTTGCTAAACCTTGAGTTGCTTTTGTAACAGTATAAATATTCATTCTATTTGTACCATTACCTATAACACCTCTCATTCCAGCTGTACCGAATTCTAAATCTTTATAAAATCTATCTTTAATTTCTTCTTCATTTCCAGCTATACTTAAAAGTTCTTTTCTTGTATCTTCATCAAAAATTGGATTTGTTGACCAATCTTTATATTTATTTGTATATTCAACTTTATTCATATAATCTTTGTAAAGTTTTCTTGCAGTTTCTGGACTATCAGCACCTTGAGCATTTTTTATAGGAGCAAATTCCTCTTCTCTTTTTACTCTTAAAACAACTACATCATCAAACATTTCATATGAGTCGAATATAAACATTTCGAATTTGTAAGCATTTGGTTTATCTCCAATAACTTCTTTACCATTCTCATCAATATAATCAGCTTTCTTTTTGGCTGTATGATATGGTAGGCTTAATTCACTAACCTTTTCTAGTCCTTTAATATTATATAAGTGAAAAATTGCATTTGCATCTCCATATACTAAAGATCTGTCATCATCTCTTAAGTTTGCCATTTCTTCTGAAATTTCAGTATATTCAACAACACCTACTTTTTTGTTTTTCCTACAAAAAACACCTACATTTTCAGTTGGATCTGTTTTTTCTATTGATTTAACAGATCCTAAAACTTTATTATGAATAGACATACCAATTAATAATGGATCTACTGGTTTTACTAATACATTATCAACACCATTAATAAATATCCATTCAATTCCGTTCGTTTTCATCTCATCAAGTACACCTGCTTTTTCCATTGATTGTAAAGTTCCACCATGTCCATTAGCAGCTTTTTTGACCATTCCATTTTTATCTAATAAAATTTTTCCATTTAATGCAATCATTGGTAATTCACCTTGTTTGAAAAACTTTATAGCATCCTTTGGATAACCAAAATAATTGTTTTCTTCAAAAAATTTAACTGTTGCATCATTATTTTCTCTACTTGTCATTAAATACCATGTAATTACAGTATCATATTTTCTCCATGCTTCTTTTAAAGTATCACATAAAGTTTCAAATATAGATTTATTTTTTTCAGTATCAAATATAAAAGTTCCTTTGGGTCCATTATGTCCAAGTCTTGTTCCCTGTCCACCAGCCATTGTTACAACAGCAAATTTATTATATTTTATTGCTTCTATACCTTTTTTCTCATACATATCACGCTCGCCAACTGTTAATTTAGATTTATCAACATGTTCAATTGGTTCTATTGTAACTGATTCTAACTCAGCAGGTTTACTAGCTTTTTCATATAGTTTTTTCATTAAATCAAAATCTATAGTTTTAATTTGCTCTAATAGTTCCTCTTTTTCTTCATCATTCATTTCATTGTATCTTAAAAGTAAATGTTCTTGTCCATATTTTTTTAAGACCTTTTTTATATCTTCTAGTTCTTTTTCCATTATGTTTTTTCCTCCCTTTTTATTTATAGAAATTTAAAACTCGAACCATTTTAATATCTTTATCATATTATATCATTTTCATATGTTCGTCAATAAATTTAAGAAAAGATAAATAATTGTCAAATGACTGTGTTTCTAAATAAATCTATATTTTATTTTTTTTATTAAAACTTGACAAGATGAATTTATGTTATCAATACTATTTCATGATTGTGACTGTATTGTTTTTCTTTTTTGTTCATTCTGTGAATTTTGCTTTGCATTTGTTATTCCACTAGTATTTAAAAATATTGTGTAATTTTCAGCAATTCTTGTTATATCTTCTGTATTTGATATTTTATAACAATTTAGTATTTCTGTTTCACTAACATTTTCTATAATATTTTTGTTCACATTTCTTACAAATTCTTCCTCTCCAGATACTATTAATATCTTTCCATCTAAATTCATACTCTTCATCTTTTTCATTTCTTTCCAGCCTATATCTAGTATTTTTTCTTTTTCTACATTTACATTTTTAACATTTTTTAAATATCTTCTTATACTTTTAGATACATCATTTTGTAGGATTGTTATAATTTCTTTTTCTTCTGTTATTTTTTCATTTATATATGGCAATAATATTGTGATTAGATGAAAGTCACTTACATAGAAACTACATATTTTTTCATTTCCCATAACTTTTCCTCCATATATTAAATTCATTTTTAATTCTAACATTACTATAAATTGTCTGCAAACTAATTCGTATTCACTTTTTCGACATAATATTTTTTGCATAATTTTTGAAACTTAGGAAATATTAAGAACACAAAAGTGAAATTTAGGAACGTTCGAAAGATTTCATCAAACGACTATAAATTTCAGAAGGAGTTTTTATGAAAAGAGTTTTTTGTATAATTAGTTTATTTATATTATTTTTTAGTTTTGTATTTATTTCTGCAAAGTCATATGCAAACAATGTTTTAGATGATTTGTCAGACAATTTTTTTAGACTTCATATATTAGCAAATAGTGATTCAGATGAAGATCAAAATTTAAAATTGAAAGTACGTGATAACATTATAAAATATATGAATCAATTATCTTATGATGGACTTACAAAACAAGATGCTATAAATTTAACTTGCTCAAACTTAAATAATTTTAAGCAAATTGCAGAAAAAACAATTATTGATGAAGGTTATGATTATTCTGTAAATCTAGAAATCGGAAATTTTTACTTTCCAACAAAAGAATATGGTAATATATCACTTCCTGCTGGATATTATGATGCTTTAAAAATTGAAATTGGCAATGCAAACGGTAAAAATTGGTGGTGTTCACTTTTCCCACCACTATGTTTTGTAGATATCTCTGCTGGTGTAATTGATGAAGAATCAGAAGAATTCTTAAAGGAGAATCTTTCAGATGAAGAATTTGCAATAATAACAGATTCTTCAGAAAATGTGAAATTTAAGTTTAAAATTATAGAAATGTTAAATGACAAATAGATTGTAAACATTATATAAAAAGGTATTGTAAATATTTTTCTTTTGTGATATAGTTCGGAGTGAGTGTTATAGCTCATTTAATTTTATTATACAAAACATGGGGGTATAACTTTGGAAAAATTAGTTATTACTGGTAAAACACCTTTAAAAGGTGAAGTAGTAATTAGCGGTGCAAAAAATGCCGCTGTTGCAATTATACCAGCAACTTTATTAATAAATGGAATTTGCACAATTGATAATTTACCAAATATAAGTGATGTTAGATTATATTGTGATATATTAACAGAATTAGGTGCAAAAATCACATGGAATACAGAACATGAAATCACAATAGATACACGAGATATAAATTCAAACAATATACCATTAGAAACAACTAGAAAATTTAGAGCATCATATTATCTTTTAGGTTCTCTACTTGGAAGATGTAAAAGTGCAAAAATTGGTAGTCCTGGTGGATGTAATTTAGGAGCTCGTCCTATTGATCAACACATTAAAAGTTTTGAAGCTTTAGGTGCTACTGTTGATGTTTCAAATGGTAATATAATAGCAAAAGCAAAAAAATTAAAAGGAACATCTATATATATGGATGTTGTTTCTGTTGGAGCAACTATAAATGGAATGCTTGCTGCTGTTTTAGCTGAAGGAACAACAGTTATAGATAATGCTGCTAAAGAACCTCACATAGTTGATGTTGCCAACTTTTTAAATACAATGGGCGCAGATATTAGAGGTGCAGGAACAGATATTATAAAAATAAATGGTGTAAAAGAACTAAAAGGTAATGCTACATATTCTGTAGTGCCAGACCAAATAGAAGCTGGAACATTTATGCTTGCTGCTATTGCCTCAAAAGGTGATGTTACTATAAAAAATTGTATTACAAAACACTTAGAATCTATTATTGCTAAAGTTGTTGAAATTGGTGGTAATGTTGATGCTAATGGAGATCATTTAAGAGTATGGTACTCAAAAAGACCTCATAAAGCAACTATAAAAACTTTACCATACCCTGGTTTCCCAACAGATTTACAACCTCAAATGGGTGTTGTACTTTCTATTTCTGAAGGAACAAGCATTATCAATGAAAGTATTTGGGAATCACGATTCCAATATACTGCTGAATTAAATAAAATGGGTGCAAGAATTACTGCTCAAGGAAAAACAGCCGTATTTGAAGGTGTTAATGAGCTAACTGCTGCCCCTGTTTATGCTACTGATTTAAGAGCTGGAGCTGCACTAATTATTGCAGGAATTATGGCTAAAGGAAAAACAGAAATATATAACTTAAATCATATTGACCGTGGATATGAAAATATCGAAGACAAATTCAGAAAACTAGGCGCAAAAATAGAAAGAGTTAATGAAGATTAATAAAAGCAGAGGATAATAATATGTTAAAATTTTGTAGCTTGTATAGTGGAAGTTCGGGAAATTGTTTATATGTTAGCTCTAATAATACTAAAATTTTAATAGATTGCGGAACAAGCTGTAAAAAAATTTGTGAAGGATTAGCATCAATTAATTCATCAATTGAAGATATTGATGCTATTTTAGTTACACATGAACATTCAGATCACGTACAAGGATTAGGACTAGTTTCAAAAAAATTTAATATACCAGTATATGCAAACCTTGAAACTTGGAATGCTATGGAAAAACAAAAGGAAAAAATTGATGAAAGAAATATAAATATTTTCGAAAATGATAATGATTTTTTACTAAATGAATTAACAATACATCCTTTTAGTACACCACACGATGCAGCAAACCCTTGTGGTTTTAATATACATAATGGAAAAAGAAAACTTAGTATTGCAACAGATTTAGGACATATGGATAATAGTATCTTTAAACAATTAGAACATAGTTCTTTTGTTTTACTTGAATCAAACTATGATCCTGAAATCCTAAAAGTTTCAAGATATCCATTTCATTTAAAACAAAGAATTGCTGGTCCAAATGGTCATTTATCAAATGAAACTGCTGGAAAAACAATTTCTGCTTTAATGAAAAAAGATTTAAAAGAAGTAATGCTTGGACATTTAAGTAAAGAAAATAATTTTCCAGAGCTAGCTTATCAAACAGTTGCAGAGCAACTCATGAAAAATAATTCTGATATAAATACAATTCGTTTAAGTGTAGCCAATAGAAATGCTCCTGGAAAAATAATTGAAATATAAAAACAAATGATAGCCTCTAATATAGAGGCTATCATTTTTAAGGTTTTCATGAATTTACAGCTTACGCAGCCATCTCCTGAATCTCCTGCTTGGCCTTCACCTCAGTCTTGCAGTTCTTACGTTCAGAGTAGAAGCAGCTTCCCATAACAAAGCTCGCCATCTCATGCCTGCCATTCAGGTACTCAGTGATCTCATCACACAGCTCTTTCGGGACAGCACCAATCTTCAGTGCTCGTTTGAGAATCTTATCTGCCTTTTCTTCCTGGGATTTTGGAGCATCAATGCGCTCACCATTCTTCTGCTTCTGGAAAGACCAGTTATGCATGTCGGTTTTCGCACGCTCTCCGTAGTTATCCCAAATGACCGTGACGTTACGTGAGGTCTTGCGCTTGTGCAGAGCAGCATTCTTACGGCGCTTGGAAACGCGAATGCGATACTCATCCTTGGAGTTGAGTTCATAAACCATCTCGTCATAGAACAGATCGTCAACATCGAACTCGCTCTACTCATCCTGCGACGTGGTCATCTGAACGGCGTCCTTGGTGCACTCAGGCTCATACAAGAAGGAAACTTCATACCAGCAATCCCACAGGGGATCCTTCTTGGAGGTGTCAATCACGGGAGTATCGATTCCAATCTCAGTATTCTCCTCAGTGATAACTGCCATCTCCTCATAGTACTGGTTGATCATCTTCCGGCTAAACGCATTTTTGTTCATAATGTGTCTCCTTATTCATATTTATTTATGATATATAATCATCAATTTTATTATACATTATTTCACATAAAATGTCAAATTATGATTTATGTATTTGTTAAAAAGCATGTTTCTTTCTAGAAACACGCTCCATATGTACAGTTGATTTTAAGAGAATATAGTGGGATTCTTATGTCAATTTGATATTAAATTTCACTTTTGAGTTAAACTTTCATAGATAAACTTACTTTTTGTTTTTCTCTATCAATTCCAATAACTTTTACTTTTACAATATCTCCTACTGATACTACTTCAGATGGATTTTTTATGTATCTATCAGCCATTTCTGAAATATGAACTAAACCATCATGTTTAACTCCTACATCAACAAATGCTCCAAAATCTATAACATTCCTTACTGTACCTGTTAGCTCCATTCCTTCTTGAAGATCATCAAATTTTAAAACATCACTTCTTAAAATTGGTTTTGGTAAATCTTCTCTAGGATCTCTTCCTGGTTTTGAAAGTTCATCTATAATATCTTTTAATGTAAGTCCACCAACACCTAATTCATCAGACATTTTTACAACATCTACTTTAGACAATTCTTCTCTTAGTTTTTCTAAACTATTTTTTTCTGTTAAAGAATCCACAGAATATCCTAAATTTGTTAATAACTTTTCTGCAACATCATAACTTTCTGGATGAACTGCTGTTACTTCTAGAGGATTTTTCCCATTAAATACCCTTATAAATCCTGCACATTGTTTAAATGCAGTAGGTCCAAGTTTTGGAACTTTTAATAAATCTTTTCTTTGTTTAATTTCCCCATTTTCATCTCTGTATTTAACAATATTTTTTGCTATTGTCCCATTTATTCCTGAAACATAAGAAAGTAATGATGGTGTAGCAGTATTTACATCAACTCCAACAGAATTAACTGCATCTTCAACAACACCTGTTAAACTTTCAGATAATTTCTTTTGATTAACATCATGTTGATATTGACCTACTCCAATTGCTTTAGGGTCTATTTTAACAAGTTCTGATAATGGATCTTGTAATCTTCTTGCTATTGAAATTGCACCTCTTAAAGACACATTTATGTCTGGATATTCCTCTGTCGCAAGTTTAGATGCAGAATAAACAGATGCCCCTGCTTCACTAACTATTGCATAATAAATATCTTTTTCAGAAATTTCTTTTATCATATTTGATACGAAAGTCTCTGATTCCCTTGATGCTGTCCCATTTCCAATTGCAATCATATCTACATTATGTTTTGCAATTAAAAGTTTTAAAATCTTCTTTGCACCTTCAACATCATTTTGTGGTTCTGTTGGATAAACAGTTGTTGTATCTAGCAATTTCCCTGTTTTATCAATTACAGCAATTTTACAACCAGTTCTATATGCAGGATCAAATCCCATAACAGTCATTTCTTTGATTGGTGGTTGCATTAATAGTTGCTTAGCATTTTTACCAAAAACTTTTATTGCTTTTTCTTCTGATCTCTCTGTTAAATCGCTTCTAATTTCTCTTTCAATAGAAGGCTCTATTAATCTTTTATATGAATCTTCTATTGCAGTTGTTAAAAGTTCATTAAATTGACTCTTAAAATCTTGAATAATTTGTTTTTTCAAATAATCTAGTATTTTCTCTTCTGGCTTATCTATTTTTACTTTTAAAAATTCTTCCTTTTCGCCTCTATTTATAGCTAAAATTCTATGACTAGGAATTCTAAGTATTGGTTCTTTAAAATCATAATACATTTCATAAGGAGATTTTTCCTCTTCTTTTGATGCTTTAGTTGCAATTACAGCTTCTCTAAAGCAAAATGATTTTATCCTTTTTCTATAATCAGCATCATCTGCAACATTTTCTGCAATTATATCTAAAGCACCAGCTATTGCTTCATCTTCCGTTTTTACATCTTTTTCTTCATCAATATATTGTTTTGCAATTTCATATATAGAATTTTTCTCTGTTTGTAAATAAATAATATTAGCAAGTGGTTCTAAACCTTTTTCTTTAGCAATAGTTGCTCTTGTTCTTTTCTTTGGTTTATATGGTCTATAAATATCTTCAAGTTCAGATAAAACCATTGTTTCAGCAATTTTTATAGTAAGTTCATCTGTAAGCTTTCCTTGCTCATCTATTAATCTTACAATTTCTTCTTTTCTTTTTTCTAAATTTCTTAAATATGTTAATCTTTCTCCTAAATCTCTAAGAATTTCATCACTCAAATTACCAGTTACTTCTTTTCTATAACGAGCAATAAATGGAATTGTATTTCCTTCATCAATTAGTTTTACAGTAGCTTCTACTTGAGTTTCTCTGATATTTAATTCTTCTGCTATTTTCTTAAATATTTTATCCACTGTTATACCTCACTTTTCATTTAACTCTCATGATTTTATCGTTTTAGAAATTGATTGTCAATAATAAAAAAACGAAAAAAAGAAGTGACTATTTAATCACTTCCTTTTTATCTTTATTTTAGTCTTTTTTTCTTTTTGATATTACAAATTGAACAGTATTAGCAATAACTACTATACTTATTAATCCAATTGTCACTATTGGTAATATATCTCCTGTTGAAGGTGTATAAGTTTTTGGTTCACTCTTAGGTTCTGTTTTAGGCTCTTCTTTTGGTTGTTGTGGTGTAGGTTGTGGTTTTGGAGTATCTGGCTTGTTTGGTTCTTCTGGTTTTTTAGGCTCCTCTTCTTTGTAATTTACCACTTTTAACTCAATTTTACCATTTTTTACTTCTGCTGTTGCAATTTTATCACCTTTATATTCTTTGCCATCACCATCTAAAAGTTTTACTATTGCTTTATCTACTTCATAAGATTTTTCATCTTTTGAAAGCTTTTTAGTAATCTCTACTTCAATTGTTCCTGTAAATTTCTTATATCCTTTTGGAGATTCTATTTCTTTAATTGTATATTTATCAGTTTTTTCAAAATTTGTTTTATCAATTTTAACTTCTGATAACTTAATTGTTCCATCTTTAGTTTCTTTTTCTTCATCATTAATTTTGAATTTAGAAACTAAATCTTTTATTGTTTTACCATCTTTATTTACTTTTACAATACTAAATTCGTATTTTCCTTCAATTGATTCAACAACTACTTTTTCATAATCATCATCGTCTTCTTTGTTTTCAGAATCATAGTTGTCTGGATCAACATTTGAAGGAGTTGAATCTCTATCTTCTGCAGGTGTTCCATCTTCATGTTTAATATCTGTTATTTCTGCAATATTAATAATATTTGTATTTTCTTTAACATCTTTATTTACTCTACAAACTACCTGTAAATCTTGATATGCTAATTCTTTTCCTTCTTCATGACCTTTTAATAATTCTGCTTTATAATTTTCATTTGTTGTTAATTTTCTTGTTTCTTCATCATAATTCCAGATTTTGTTTTCTTCAGCATCTTCAACAAATTCTAAACCTTCTGGCAAGTAATCTGTTACTTGTGATGCATAAGCATTTACTTTGCCTTCATTATATACTCTAATTGTATATAATATATAATCTTCTTTTTCAACTTTTACAGTTTCTTTTGAATGTTCATATTCTGCTGTTGTTAATTCACCATTATCAAGTTTTTCTATATTAACTTTTGGTTCTCTTGAAGGTTTAACATTGTCTTCTTCTTCAAATTTATTGTCTTTACTTACTGCAGTTATAAATTTTCTTAATGCTAAGTCAACTTTTTCATAATTAACAATTTTAACAATTATTTTTGTTGTTCCATCTTCTGTTACAATTTCAATATCTTCGCTTTCTGTTATATTTCCTTCGCTGTCAATTACTTTCATTGTTACTTTATCTACTTCATAAGAATTTTCATCTTCTGAAAGCTTTTTAGTAACTTCTACTTCTATTGTTCCATTAAATTTTGAATATCCGTCTGGTGCCTGAATCTCTTTAATTGTGTACTTATCTGTATTACCTACATTTATTTTGTTAATTTCAATATTCTCAAATTTTATAATACCATTTTCTGTTGATTTTTCAGTACCATTAATATCAAATTTAGTAATTAAATCTGTTATTATTTTTCCTTTGTTGTCTATTTTTACTAAGTCTAATTCATATTTTCCTTTGATTGATTTTACAAAAATTCTTTCAAAATCATCATCATCTTCTTGTCCTGGAATATATTCGTCTGTTGTATCTGTATCTTTACCACCATTATAGTTTGGTAAATCTTTTGGATATTCTAAGTTTTCTACTTCTGAATCTCTATCTTCTGCTAATGTTCCATCTTCATATTTGTATTCTGTTATTTCTGCTATGTTTACAATATTTGTGTCCTCTTTTATATCATCATTTATTTTACATACTACTTGTAAATCTTGATAATCAAGTTCTTTTCCATCTTCATGAGCTACTAATAATTTTGCTTCATAATTTTCATTTGTTATTAATATTCTTGCATCTTCATCATAGTTCCAAATTTTGTTCTCTTCAGCATCTTTAACAAATTCTAAACCTTCTGGTAAATAATCTTTAACTTGTGATGCATATCCATTTACTTTACCTTCATTATATACTCTTAAAGTATATAGTATATAATTTCCATGTTTAACAATTACAGGTTCTTTTGTATGATTATATTTTGCTGTTGTTGATTCTCCATTGTCTAATTTTTCTAAATCAACTTTTGGCTCTCTTGATTCTACATTATCTTTTTCATCAAATGTCTCTTCTGTGCTTACAGCAGTTATAAATTTTCTTAATGATAAATCTACCATCTCGTTATTAATAATAGTTATTTTAACTTTTATTACTCCGTTTTCTCCAATAATTTGGACTTTATCGCCTCTTTTAATTTCGTTTCCATCTTTGTCTACTACTTTTATTCCTGCTTTATTCGGTTTATAACTTCCTTCATCATCTGTTAAAGTTTTATATACATCTACTTCTACTTTACCATCAAATCTTGTATATCCTTCTGGTGCTTTTGGTTCTGTTATAATATATTTGTCTACTACTTTTGCATTAGTTTTATCTATATTAACTTCTGCTACTTTTGCAATACCATTATCTGTTGTTACTGTTTTTCCATTAACATTAAATGTTGCTACTTTTTCTGTTATCACCTTACCATTTTGATCTACTTTAATTATTTCAACTTCGTATTTTCCTTTTGCTGTTTCTTCTGGATCTTCTGGTACTGGTGGGTTTAATAATTCATTTCTTATTATTACTGTAAGTGTATTATCTTCTAAGAATGCTTCTGCATCTACTGTTGTTTTTTTAGATTCAAATTTTGTTACTACATATTTGTCTCCAACTCTTTCTTTTGTTATTGTTAATTCTAATACTCCTTGACTTGCTATATAACCATATGGTGCATTTATCTCTTCTATTAATATTTTATCTGTTCCAGTTCTTGTAATTTCAACTTCTGGAATTTCAATCATACCAAATTCATCAGTTGTATATATTTTAGGTTCTTCATCTCCAAATTGGATTTTAAAATCTGCACCTTCCAAATTTATGTCTGTTGTTTTATCTCTTTTTATTACTTGTAATTTATAGCTTCCAATTTTTTCTTCTTGTTTTTCATTATCAACTGTTACTGTTATTTTTCCATCTACTAAATTTGTTGTTGTATTATCTAATTTGTTTTTTACTTCAACTTTACTTGCAACATAATTTTCATCATTTACTGATTTTGTTACTTCTAATTCTAATGTTCCTTTTATTTCTTTATAACCATCTGGAGCTTTTACTTCTGATATTTTAATTATATCTTTTCCAGTCTCTAATATTTCTACTGCTGGAACTGATATAATTCCATTTGCATCTGTTGTATATTTCTTAGCTTCTGAATTTCCTATTTGAACATTAAATTCTACTCCACTTAATTTTGCTTTTGTTATTTTATCTTGTTTTATCAATTGTAATTGATAACTTCCTGTCATTTTTTCATCATCCACAGTTACTGTTACTTTGTTATCATTTAAGTTTGCCATTACATTTTCTAATGTATTTTTAGTTTCTATTTTACTTACAACATATGTATTGTCTTTTTCTTCTGTTGTTATTTCTAGCTCCAATGTTCCTTCTGTAATTTTATATCCTGCTGGAGCTTTACTCTCAGTTATTTTTATTGTTTCTGTTCCAGTTTTTAATAATTCAATGTTTTCAATTTTGAAAGAACCTGTTGCATCTGTTTTATAAGTAATAGCATCTCTATTTCCTATCTGAACGTCAAATTCTGCATCACTTAATTTTGTCTTTGATTCTTTATCTTGTTTTAATATTTCTAAACTATAAGTCCCCTTTTTTATTAATGTAAATATTTTTTCCTCATGTACTGGTGTTTTTTCTCTAGTTATTAACAATACTGGTTGATATTCATTGTTATCATTTTCCCAAATAGAAGCTTTAGTTTGATATGTATTATAATCTAATGTTAATTTGATATCTGATATTGATGTATCTCCTGGCACTTTTACATAAAAGTCTTCACCTAGAATTATATTACTCAATTCATTTCCTATATCTTCTTTATCTTTATTCATTATAGTATAACCAGAAATATCATTTCCTTCTCTATCAACAAGTTTTAGTATATATTCTGATTTATCAACATTTGCATTGTTAACTTTAAAAGGTCCTGCTACATAATAACCATTTTCAATTGTTGTTTTTCCTGCTTCTGTATTATCTATTGATGGATATGTAACTTCTGTTTGTTCTGGCAAATTTGTTAAGTAATTGTATAAATGTTGTGCCATTTCTTCACGATGTGCATATTTATCTTTATCAATATCTTTATATGTTTCAGTGTCTTCTAGTGTAATTACGACTTTAGGTCTGTCTATAAATTTATCTCTATTTGCAACTCTTATTGCACCTAGTTTATTATATTTTTCATTATCACTATTAGTAAAATGCCAAATTGCATATTGCTGTACAACATCGATATCATCATCTGTTAATACTGCTTTTACAGTTTCCAAATCATAATCGCTATCACTAAATGCTTTGTTTAAATATGCATCTTTTAATTCTGGTGTATTTCCTTTTAAAAATAGATTATCAAGTAAATTACTTAATTCTCTATAATCAGCATTATCTTTTAAATCTCCTGTATTATTATAAGTTTGTGCTACTTCCATTGGAAATTTTAGTGTAGCATCTAAACAGTATAATGAATCTGAGAATTTATCCTCTGAATCATTTACTATTTTATATACTCTTGTTCCTCCTACAAAATAAGAATATGAATTCTCATCATATATTCTTCTTTGTTCTTCTGTAAGAGTTCCACTCGATTCTTCTTCACCTTTATAAAACATACTTATCAGCATTTTTGCTGTTCTATCAGTATGTGATAATGTTGCAGCGAGCAGTGTGCCACTATATTGCATTAACAAAACCATAATGCAAGTTAATGCTAGCACGATTTTAGGAATCTTTTTCTTTAACATAATTTCTTCCTTTCTTCCTATAAAATACAATCTTATAACATATATTCTATATTAAAATGTAAATAAGTCAATTTACGTTTGTATAACAATCTGTAAACTTCACTACGGACATAGGTTTTCGGGTTCATTTTACAATTTGATGTTATTATACAAAAAAATCCTAATTTATAAAAAATTAGGATTTTCTTCTTTTATTTTCCTTCTTGTTCTTCTAAATAATCATCGTAAGTACATTCTCTAACTATTACTTTATTATCTGTTATATCTACTATTTTATTTGCTACTGTTTGTGTTAATTGGTGGTCATGTGATGTGAACATCATAATTCCCTTATATTTTTGCATTCCATCATTTAATGCAGTAATTGATTCCATATCTAAATGGTTTGTTGGTTCATCAAAAATTAAGAAGTTTGCTCCTGAAAGCATTAATTTTGAAAGTACACATCTTACCTTCTCTCCTCCTGATAAAACATTTACTTTTTTCAATGCCTCTTCACCAGAGAAAAGCATTCTTCCTAAGAAACTTCTAACATAAGTTTCATCAGGATCTTTTGAATATTGTCTTAGCCAATCTGTTATACTTAAATCTAAATCGAACATATAGTTATTATCTTTTGGGAAATAATCTTTAGTAATTGTAGTTCCCCAAACAAGTTCACCTTCATCTGGTTCTAATTCACCAGCAATTATTTGAAATAACACTGTTTTTGCAATTTCATTATCTGAAAGAAGTGCAATTTTGTCTTCTCTTTTTACAGTGAAACTAATATTATCTAATATTTTTTCTCCATTTATTGTTTTTGAAATGTTCTTTATTTCTAATATCTCTTTACCTTGTTCTCTATCTGGTTTAAAGTCTATATATGGATATTTTCTATTTGATGGTTTTATTTCATCTAATTCTATTTTTTCAAGAGATTTTTTTCTTGATGTTGCTTGTTTAGATTTAGAAGCATTAGCACTAAATCTAGCAATAAAGTCTTGTAATTCTTTGATTCTTTCTTCTTTCTTTTTGTTAGCCTCTTTCATTTGCTTTAATGCAAGTTGGCTAGATTCATACCAGAAATCATAGTTACCTGGATATACTTTAATTTTTCCAAAGTCTACATCTGCTATATGAGTACAAACTTTATTTAAGAAATATCTATCATGAGATACAACTATTACTGTATTTTCAAAATCAATTAAGAAATCTTGAAGCCAATTAATTGTTTTAATATCTAAATCGTTTGTAGGCTCATCTAGTAAAAGTACATCTGGATTCCCAAATAACGCTTGTGCTAAAAGAACTTTAACTTTATCTTTAGCTTCAATTTCACTCATATATTTATAATGTACATCTACATCTATTCCTAAATCATTTAGAAGTTTTGCTGCATCAGATTCTGCATTCCAGCCATCAAGTTCAGCAAATCTTTCTTCAAGTTTTGCTGCTTTCATTCCATCTTCTTCTGAAAAATCTGGTTTACTATATATAGCGTCTTTTTCTTTCATAATTTTATAAAGTTCACTATTTCCCATCATAACAGTATCTATTACTGTATATCCTTCAAAAGCATAGTGGTCTTGTTTTAATACAGATAATCTTTCACCTTTATCTAAAACAACTTCTCCTTTGTTTGGCTCTATTTCTCCTGATAAAATTTTTAAAAATGTTGACTTTCCTGCACCATTTGCTCCTATTAAACCATAACAATTTCCTTTAGTGAATTTAATTGTTACATCTTCAAATAGTACCCTTTTTCCAAATCTTAAAGTAACTCCATTTGATAAAAGCATTTTCAAAACCTCCTAAAATTTTTAACTATACTATTATACATTAGATTAATAGGTTTTTCAAGCATGAAATTTATGGATACTTGAAAAATTCCAATAATATATGAAAAATCTACCACACAATATGATATGGTAGATTTCTCTATGTTAAGCTGCATTTTTTTTACCTTTAAAAATATTAAGTATGAATACTTTAATTTTAGTAAATGCTTTTTTATACCAAGGAAATGAATTATAATCAATAAGAGCGTTTTTCTGTGATAAGATTTGCTCTTCCATTTCCTTTCTTTTCTCAATTTCGATAGCTCTTTCTTGTGCTTTTATACTTTCTTCTTGTGATACTCTATCAATCTCATCAATTTCATCAAATGTTTGATCAATATTATTCATAACTTGTTGTTCTTTATTATTAAATATATTATCAGGATTATATTTCTTTCGTAACTCTTCTTGATATTTTCTTTCGTTCTCTTCAAAAATTGTTAATAGTTCTTTCTTTTGCTCTTTTGACTCACACCAATATTGAACTGTAAGCACAGCAATTAAAGCAGATGTTTTTTTTGAAATTTTCTGCTCTTGTAGTGGTATATTTCTATCAAGATGATTTTCATATGTGCTTAATGCATTATCTTGAAATATTGTCATTAGTTTTTTTGGAATTTTACTTGTGTAGTTTTCTTCCATGTAACTTAATATTTCAAGTATTTCAGCATATGCATAAGCTTGCTCTTGCTTTACCTGTACTGACATTTCATGCTAGTCCTTTCTTCGACTATTCTCTTTCGTCTCCTGATTCTCTTTCGTTTGTTTCTTTTGTTATAGTTCCTATATTTATATCTCCAGCTTCTATTGAAGATATTGGAGCTTTTTCTTCTATTTTAGAATCTATATTTTTATCTATTGCCTCTTCTTCGATATCTAATGTTTCAACTTCTAGATTTTTTTGCTCTTCTTTTTCTGCTTTTATTGATTCAGCAGTTCTCACATTTCCTACAATTGCTTTAGGAATTATAGGTTCTTTCTTCATGACTTGAGCTGGCGATTTAGATATTGGAATGATTGGTTCAAATGTTGACTCCTTTTCTGTTTCTTGAGTAAAAGAATCTTTATTTATATCATCTCTTCCAACAACATGTGTTGTTATATTGCTTTGGTCAACTCGTTCTGGGGTTCTAAATAAACTTCTGTTTAATGTTTCTAATTTTTCCATTACAGTTCTTCTAAGTGAAGCAACAGTCCACATAGAAGATATACTTCTATTAGTTTTTTGAAATGTTTCTTTATTACCTGATTCTAAAAGTTTTGTATCATTATTTCCTTTTATTTTATCAATAATTTTAGCAAAAAAACCTTTTCTTTCAGGCATGTCCACTTCAATTTCATAATCATTCAATTGGGCAGAATCGTTTTCTATTATTTTTTTATCATCTACTTCATTACTCACGAATCTACCTCCCCTTTTTATACTATGTTTTTATTTTATCTATAATAAAATAAAACTTCAATAAAATTACGAAAATTTAATCAAAATGACACATAAGTAAGGTTTGGTATTTAACTACGAACACAAAAGGAAGTGAATTTTCATTCACTTCCTTTTAATCTTGACTTATTTCTTCTTCACTATTTTCCTTTTCAGAAGCATTTCTATCTCTTGTTAAAGCTGTAAGTTCTGATATTGTTTCTTCAAACTCATGTGTTGTTACTTCACTTTGTCTAAAAAATTCAACTGGTTTAAAGATTTGAACATTAGTTAAATTTCCACCTTCATCTTTTTCAACTACTGCAACTTTTTTTGCTTTCTTTGATTTCTTTAATGCATCAATATCTGTTAAATCGAAAAATTCATTTCCTTCTACTTCTATTGTTTCAGCAGAAAGTTCTGTTTCTTCTTCAGCTTGTATTTTTACTGTTCCATCATCTTCTACAACTATATCTTCTTGTTGTTGCTCATCTTGTGCTTTATCTTCTTTTCTTTCTTCTGTTTTCTTAGTTTCTATTTCTTCAACTTCTTGTTCTTTTTTATAATTTTCATATGCTTCTTCTAAGTCTTCTCCTCGTTCTTGTGCATCTTGGAAAAATTGTAGCCACTCTTCATCAATATTCATTGCCACACCATTTACTATATATTCTGTATCCATATGAGAATTTTCAAGAAGTGATGAGTTATCTTGTACTAGTGCTTCTTGCTGTTGAATTTGTTCTTGATCGACTGTTAATCTATCTTTTGACGCATCATACATTGGTTGTACTTCTTTATCAGAAATTTTAAAAATTTCATCTAAAGAAGAGATTTCTCCATTTTCATATTCTGATAATAATTCTTGTAAACTTTTTCCTGTATCTTTAAAATTTTCTGCATCTACCATTTGTTTTATTCTATCCATACATTGCTGTTTTAATTCATCTGACAATTCATATTCTTCAATAAGTCCCTCTGATATTTCAAGAAAATCTTTTACGTCTGTAATTCCTTCTTCCTCAACTATTTTTCTTATAATATTCGTTGCATTTTCATTAACAATATAATTATCTTCATCTAATTCAAAACTTTTTTTATTTGAATTATCTTCTTTTTTGTAGTCTATTTGAGATGAATTTAAAGTTTTACCGCATTGAATTCATCTTAGTTAAGGTGTCGCTTCCTTGCTTAACTTTTTCATTTATTTCATTTTTTACATTATTTGTATTGTCTGGATAAAATTCTTCAATTGCTTGTGAAAGTTCTTTACCTTCTTTTTCAATTTTTTTGAGTATTTCTTGTGCTATCTTTCTATCATCATCAGTTAGTTCTTTAAAATGTTCCTCAAAAGATCTATTTGGATTAGCTAAAAAACCATTTATTTTACTTTGTATATAAACTTTACTAAAAGTATTTGTCGTTCTTTTTTTATTTTGTTCTTTGTCTTTTTTTAATTGCTCAGTTTTACTTTTATCCTGTGATTCAGCACTTTGTTCTTCTAATTGTCTATCAATTTTATAGCTTTCTACTCTTAATTCAAAAAGTTCTATATCTTCTTCTGGTACCCCTAGCATTTTGTATATTTCTTCTGTTGATTTTCCTTGTTCACATAACTTTATATATAAAGGTACTTTTAAATCTAATTCATATAATTTTTTATAAAAATCTTCTTTTTTATTCTCATTCCATTTATCTACATCTGTTCCTTCAAATTCTTTTTTTATAAATTCAATATGCTCTTCTTTATTAATTTCTGATGTATTATTTACAAATTGTTTTTCTTGGTTTAATATTTCTTTAGAATTAGTAATTTTATTAGATTCAGATTTAATTTTTTCTGCATTTGTTTTTGCCGTTAAAACAACAACTTTTAACTTAGTAATATTCACTTTTCCATTAGAGTCCATAAAAGATTTTACATCTGTTGGATTTTCTTTTAATCTTCTAATTTCCTTCAAAACATTTTCTCTAATATCATTATCTGATATTGATTTAATTGTTTCGACTATATCTTGTTTAATATTTTCTTTTTCTTCAGTTGCATATTTTATTTCTTCTTTTTTATTTATACTTATATTCTCATAAATATTATTTATAAACTCACTAATTAAATCTTCCATAAATTACCTTCTATTTAGTATTATATATATTATTATATTAATAATAATATTGCTATACAATTACATTGCTCTTACATTTTCCTTTCATTTCGTTGACAAATTCAACTTTCTCTGTTATAATGTTTACATAATTATATTTGGAGGTAATTTAATATATGTTATCTAACGAAGAATTTTTAAATTTTAAAAAAAGAGTAAATCCAATAATTAAAGCATGTTCTGTTCCCAAAGAAAACTGGAAATCTACTATGCGGATTATATCTTATGAATGGACTTTCTCCTTTAACAAAAGATATGGAATTTGGTATAAATCCTTATATTGCAAAAGAATACCGCAAAAGTCTTCTTGAAATATGTAGAGATTTGCCAAAATTAAAAGCATCATATCCTGGTGCAATAGCATCAATTTCATATTTTGATCTTTTAAAAGAAACTAATGTTCCAAAAATCATGCAAATAAATTGTGCTTTTGTTGACCAATTTAGTGGATTATTAAATGCTGCTGATATTGCTGGTATTCGTGAAATTAAAACATCAAACGGAATTGTTCCTGTTATAGATATATTAGAAAAATATAAAAATGATATATATCCAGCAAGAGTTCCACAAGAACCAGACGAAAAATAATTAGATTAATAATTAAATACATAAAACAAAAGGCATATCTATTTAGCAAAGCTTTATAGATATGTTTTTTATTTTACAAAAAATGAAAAACAAAAAAATGAAATTTAGGAACAGTCCATAAATTTCATTTTCATATCTTACCAATCATTATACACTAATATTTACAAAAAAACAATTCTTTTCTTTATTTATAATTCATTATATAATAAGCATCGTGAGGTGATTACTTTGAATAAAAATTATGATTTAATTATTGTCGGAGCTGGTCCTAGTGGTGTTTTTACTGCTTATGAACTTATAGAGCTTGGCATAGCAAAAGATAAAAAAATATTATTAATTGAACAAGGAAAAGCAGTTGATAAAAGATATTGCCCTGTTGAAAAAGTTGGAAAATGTATAAAATGCAAACCATATTGCAATATTACAAGTGGATTTTCAGGTGCAGGTGCATTCTCAGATGGAAAGCTTACTCTTCCAAATAAAGATAGTGATAGTATTGAGGTTGGCGGTATTCTAGATCAATACATTGGTATTGAAGAAACTAAAGATCTTATGTTCTATACAGATGAAATTTATTTAAAATTTGGAGCAGATCCAAAACTTGAAGGTTTAGAACATTTAGATGAAATTCAAAAAATTGCTGATAGAGCAAAAGAAAATAATATTACTTTAGCAAATTGTCCAATAAGACATTTAGGTACTGAAAAAAGCCATGAATTATATAAAAAAATTCAAGATTATATCTTAGCAAACAATGTTGAGATTATGTTTGAAACTAATGTTAAAGATTTAATTATTGAAAATAACAAAATTAAAGGAGTTATTATTGAAGAATCTAATCATTCTGATTCTTCAGAAGATATTAGTCTTTATTCAGATAAAGTCGTTATTGGTGTTGGTAGAAAAGGTGCTGAATGGCTTGCAAAAATGTGTGAAGAACATTCAATAAAAAATCGTGCTGGTGTTGTTGATGTTGGTGTTAGATATGAACTTCCTGATAGTGTAATGAAAGATATCAATGAATATCTTTATGAAGGAAAGTTTGTTGCAAGACTTGCTCCTTATCATGATAAAGTTAGAACATTCTGTCAAAATCCTAGTGGTTTCGTTGCAAATGAGGTTTATGACAATAACTTAACTTTAGTAAATGGACATTCTTACAAAGATAGAAAAAGTACTAATACAAATTTAGCACTTCTTGCATCTCATCATTTTAATGATCCATTTAAAGAGCCTATTAAATATGGTATCAATATAGCAGAAAATGCAAATCAACTTGGAAAAGGAAATGTTCTTGTTCAAAGACTTGGTGATATTTTAAGTGGAAAACGTACTTGGGAAAAAGATTTGGAAAATAATAGTGTTGTGCCAACATTAAAAACTGCAGTTGCTGGTGATATAACTTATGCTATTGGATATAGAACAATGGTTGATATTCTAGAATTTATTAAAGCTATGGATAAAGTTGTTCCTGGATTTGCTCATCCAGATAATCTTTTATATGCCGCTGAAATTAAATTCTATTCTAATCAAATAAATATTGATGATAAATTTGAAACAAGTGTAAAAGGTCTTTATTCTATTGGAGATGGCGGAGGGCTTACTCGTGGTTTAATTATGGCATCTGCAAGTGGTGTTCAAATGGCTAGAAATTTAAAAGATATTCTATAAAAGAAAAAACTCGTATTATTAAATTAATACGAGTTTTTAAACACCTATATTTTCCATTACTGGCTTTACATCTTCTATAAATTCATCTATATTTGCAACATTCACTTGTATAATCTCTTTTGCAGAAACACCATATTTTATCTTATAATATTCAGGTATTTGCTCAATTCCCTTTATTTGTGACTCAAGCACTACATCTATTCCTGAACATGATCTTTCTACATATGGTAAAAACTTTATTGGTTGCTTTTTTATTTTTTCATCTTGCAATAATTGATTAATAACTGTTTTTAAATATTGTACAGTTACATTTCTATTCTTTTTATCTGAAAATTGATATCTTAAATAATCTTTCTCTTCTTTTACTATTAATTCACTAGATAAATAATGTTTTACTGGTGTTTCTAATAAATTAATTATTTTTGTTCTATTTAGTTCTGACATTTGAGCTATATCTATTATATTTCCATTTTTATCAATTTTAAATGCACTATATCCACCAAAAGTTACTTCTACTAAATTAGGCAATCCTTGTATTATTGCTTTCTTCTGTAATTCAATAGTTCTCTTAGCTGTTTTTTCTTTATCTGAATTCGTAACAAAAAATAAATTTGCTTTTTTTCCTGTTTCTAATTGTATTTGTTTTATTTTATCAAAAAATGCATTCATTTTTTTGGTTGATATTCTTCTTGTTAAAGTTACATCCTCTTGTTCAAACCATGTTAAAATAATAGGTACTATTTGCTCTTTATTTGATAATTCTTGTTTCTTTAATTCTATAATTTTATTTGTTTTCAAATTATCTTTTTCTTTTATTTGTTTTTCTAAAGCTTTTTTAAGCTCTTCTCTTCTATTTATCTCAACTCTAGCTCTTTCTAGCTCTTTTTGATTTTCATCAAATTTTACTTTTAATTTATTCATTATTAAGTATTTTTTTTCTAGTTTTTTTAAATCTTTAAAATCATCTGCTAAATGAGATTTTTCTGTTTCCGTTTCAGACAATTGGCAAAAAATATCTATTATTTTACTTAATGATATTTTTAATGTTTTACTTGTTAATGTAATATTTTCAATTATGTCTCTATAATCTTTATTGGAAAAATATCTTGAATATTTATTATAATCATCTTGGATAGGTTTCTTTTTAGTTTCAATAAATTCTTCAATTCTTAACTGTTTGCTTCTTTGAAAATTAATTAAAGTTCTTAAAAATTCTTTATCAAAACAAAAAAATTCTTCTTTTATTCTTTGATTTTTAAATGACTCAAACATCTTTATTAAAAATGATAATTTTCTTATTTTTTCATCAGTTACATTTGTGTCAGAAATTATGAATGTTCTAATATCTGCTATTCTTTGATAATCTAAAAATTTGTAATATTTTTTATTAAAATCATATAAAACTTTAAATTTATTTGCTTTTCCTAATGTCTCAAATTCATGCTGTGACCATCCCTTAGGAATCATTCCTATTACTTCCCAAGCTTGACATTTTTTAACCGATACTATCAATTCTGAAAAATATTCATTTAATAATATATCAAGATTATCAAGAAATTTTACTGACTTTTCCATATTTTCAGGCATTGTAAGTAAATAAGTAATCTCATTATTCAATGTTAAACTATTATCTACAATATCAACTGCTCTGTATTTTAGACGACTTTTTAAAGGCTTAGCTATTTCTAATTTTTTTACTAAATCAGATGTATCTAAGTCTTTATTTTTGTATGCAGTTACAATTTCTTGATATTCCATACTTAATATATCTTTCTACTCAATAATTTCTAATCCTGCAAATTTTGCCATTAATCTCTTATGACCTGCTTTATTAAAGTTAATATCTACTTTTAAGTCTTCTCCTTCTGCTTCAACAGAATTTATTATTCCTTCTCCAAACTTCTTATGGTACACTTTTACTCCTGATTTATATTTTGATAAATCAACATCTGAAGTTGTTTGCTTTTTATTTAAACTTTGTAAAAAGCTATCTGCACTTCTAAATTGAAATGTTGTATTTGAAGATCTAGAACTTTGTCTTTCTATATCTCTATATGATGTAACTGAACTATCGTAAAAGCCACTTCCATAACTATTAGATCTAGAATTTCCATATGTCCATTCTCTATCTTCATTTGGATTATATGTATTGGTTCTTTCTTCAATTTGTTCATATCCATCTATCATATTAGCTGGTATTTCTTTAATAAATCGAGAAACTGCATTACAACTTGTTGAACCAAAAATTGTTCTTTGTCTACTACATGTTAAAAATAAGTTTTCCTTAGCTCTTGTTATTCCTACATAGCAAAGTCTTCTTTCTTCTTCAAGCTCTTTTGGCTCTCCAATTGATTTATATCCTGGAAATATTCCTTCTTCCATCCCCACTAAAAATACAACTGGAAATTCAAGACCTTTAGCACTATGTAATGTCATTAAAGTAACAGACTCTTCTGTTTCTTCCATACCATCTAAATCAGAACTTAAAGTAATTCCTTCTAAGAATTCACTTAAAGTTGGATCTGCTGATTCTTCTTCAAATTCTATTGCTACTGTTAAAAATTCTTCTAAGTTCTGTATTCTTGTTTCTGCTTCAACAGTATTTTCTAATTCTAATGCTTTTGTATAACCTGTTTTATTTAAAGTTTCTTTTATTAAATCTGAAAGTTTTAATTCATCTTTTCTACTTTTTAACTCTTCTATAACATTTATAAATTCTCTAGTGTTAGCAAAAACTCTATTTAGACCAAATTCATCAGATTTTTTAATAACTTCATACATTGAAATTCCACTTTCTGATGATACAACTTCAATATTTTCTAAACTTGTTTTTCCAACACCTCTTTTAGGTTCATTTATTATTCTATTTAAGCTTAAATTATCTGCAGTATTTTGAATTAATCTTAAATAAGCAATAATATCTTTAATTTCTTTTCTTTCATAGAACTTTAGACCGCCAACAATTTTATATGGTATATCTTCTCTTCTTAAAATATCTTCTATACTACGTGATTGTGAATTCATTCTATAAAGAACTGCAAAATCTGAGTATTTATAATATTCTTCTATTTTTAAAGTATTTATTTGCTTTACTATATAATTTGCTTCATCATATTCATTGTCTCCTCTAAATACTTTTGGTAAAGCTCCTCTTTCATTATCTGTCCACAATTTCTTCTCATATTTTGTTTCATTATTTCTAATAACTTCGTTAGCTGCATTTAATATACTTTGTGTACATCTATAATTTTGCTCTAATTTTATAATTCTTGTTCCAGGAAAATCTTTTTCAAAATTTAAAATATTACTAATATCTGCTCCTCTAAATGAATAAATTCCTTGATCATTATCACCTACAACTGTAATATTTCCATATTTTGATGCAAGTAAAGTTACCAAAGTAAATTGAGCTTTGTTTGTATCTTGATATTCATCTACCAAAACATACTTAAATCTGTTTGAATAATATTCAAGTAAATCTGGGTTATCAAGTAAAATTTTTATTGTAAAATTTATTATATCATCAAAATCTATTGCATTATTCTCTTTTAATCTTCTTTGATATATTTCATATATTTCACCTATTTTTTCTTTTCTAAAATCATTTTTATATTTTGCCATATATTGATCTGGCTCTAACATTTCATTTTTAGCATTTGATATTTCATATAATACAGATTTATCTGTATATAATTTATCATCTAAATTTTGTCCCTTTATAATTTGCTTAATTAATGTTTTTTGATCTGATGTATCAAAAATTACAAAAGATGTATCAAAACCAATCCTATCTATTTGTTTTCTTAAAATTCTAACACAAATAGAATGGAATGTTCCAATCCACATATCTCTTGCTACATCTCCAACTAAATTTTCAACTCTTGATTTCATTTCATTAGCTGCTTTATTGGTAAATGTTATAGCTAATATGTCCCATGGTTTAACTTCTTTTTCTCCCATTAAATATGCTATCTTATGTGTTAATACCTTTGTTTTTCCACTTCCTGCACCAGCTATAACTAAGCATGGACCTTCTGTGTTTGTAACTGCTTCATATTGTTTATCATTTAATCCTTCTAATAAATCCATCAATTCCTCCATTGTTTTACAAAACTTATGTTCGTATTATAATATGATTATTTTTTACTGTCAATATTATAT
>CAORJJ010000010.1:29588-34858 GCA_948517135.1 uncultured Clostridia bacterium
TATTTTAAAAGTACATTACTTTTTATTAAAAATAAATAAAAATGAAAAAAGCTCTATAAAGAGCTTTTCTTACTATTTGTTTAATTCTTTTACTAAGTCATCAACATCTATTCCATGTACTCCGCAAGCTTCTTCTAATGTTTCAGCTTGTGATGCTGGGCAACCTAAGCAGTGCATTCCAGCTTCTAATAATATATCTGCTTTTTCAGGAAATTTTTCTAATAATTCCCCAATTTTCATACTTTTATCTATCATGATATTCTCCTTTCATTCATCTTAATTATAGCAATAAGACGATTATTTCTAGATTTTATATTAAAATACAGAAAATATTTTAACATAAATTATAAAAAAAGTATAGACAAACTAAAAAAAATGTTGTATTATATTTCAAATTTACAAAAAGGGGTGATTCTATGGAATTCCTTACAAACCTCTTTTTCATAAGTTTTGGTATAAATATATTTATAATCATTTATTTTTTGTATTCAATACTAGAAATCTTTTTCTTGCAAAATCTGCAAGGTTCCAAATTAACTTATAAAAAATTTCAAATTAATAAGAAGGTTTAACTTTTGAAAAAAGTATTACTCTTTTTAATATTTTTTTGTATTTCTTTTTCTTTTGCTTTTTTATTAATTTTTATAATTTTTGAACCAATATTTAATGCAAAAAATCTTATATTTCCTTATGCTATTCATCCTTTTGATATAGTTTCAGTATATCCAGACACATGGATTTTATTAAAAAAATTTTATTTTTTCTCTTTTTTTATCTCATATTCAATTTTATTTTATAGAATTTTCAATTTAATATATATACATTATCCCCCAAAAATAAAAAAAGAAAAAATATTCTTAATAAAAAATACTTCTGAACTATCATTATTCATTGGTTTAAACACTAATCAGCCTGTTTTCATTTCTGAAAAGGGTCTTTATCAAAATATACTAATTACTGGAACTATTGGAGCTGGTAAAACATCCTCAGCAATGTATCCTTTTACTAAACAACTTATAGAATTTTCTTCTGATAATCCATCCCAAAAATTAGCAATGCTTATTCTTGATGTTAAAGGTAATTATTTTAAGAAAGTACTAGAATATGCTAATAATAGTAATAGACTCAGCGATGTTATAACAATTGATTTATCTGGAAAGTTCAAATATAACCCACTTGACAAACCAGATTTAAAACCTATTGTTTTAGCAAATAGATTGAAAACCATTTTATCACTTTTCAGCCCAAACAATTCAGAATCATTTTGGCTTGATAAAGCAGAACAAATATTAGCAGAGTGTATAAAATTTTGTAGACTTTATAATGATGGATATGTTACTTTTTCGGAAATTCATAAGTTATTAATGTTTCCAGAATATTATCAAGAAAAACTTGAAGTATTAAAAATTCTTTTTAAACAAGGAAAATTTAATGATAATGATGTCTATAATTTATTAACTTGTATTGATTTTTTTGAAAAAGAATTTTTTTCATTAGACACAAGAACTATATCAATTCTGAAATCTGAAATAAGTCGTATTACAAGTATTTTTGTTTCTGACTATTCTGTTTCAAAATCATTTTGTAGTCCTAAAAATGAACTTAATTTTCATGGCTTTAAAGATATTTTAAAAACTGGAAAAATAGTTGTTTTAAATATGAATATCTCTGAATATAAAAATTTATCGAAAATAATTGCTGCTTATTTAAAGTTAGATTTTCAAACAGAAGTATTATCGCAACTTAGTTTTAATACTATTCCGCGAAAAAGCGTTTTTATATCTGATGAATTTCATGAATATGTAACAACTACTGATAGTGATTTTTTTGCACAATCAAGAGAAGCTAAATGTATTAATATTATAGCAACACAAAGTTACTCTTCAATAAAAAATAGTTTAAAAGATGAAACTGCAACTAAAGTTATTATTCAAAATATGATTAATAAACTTTGGTTTAGAACAACAGATAATTTCACTATTGATGAAGCTCAAAAGCAAATTGGAAAAGAAGAAAAAGAAAAGATTTCTACAACAATTTCTGAAAATGCAAAAGAAACTAACTTAAATTTACTTACAAATACTCTTATTTCTAGAAATTCTAATATTTCTGAAAGTTATAATAAATACACTCAAAACGATTATATATATGATACCAATTATTTTTCACAAAATCTCGAAACTTTTAAAGCTTTAGCTTTTATTTCTAATGGATTTAAAGTTTCAAAACCAATAGAATTACAAATGATACCTTATTATAAAGATAACATTTATAATTCAAAAATTTTATATAAAGAAAGGAATAAAAATGAAAAATAAAAAAATGAAATTCTTATATACTTCAATGCTTTCAATTTTATTTATATCTTCTTTTGGAACAAGTGTGCTTGCAGCAGATCCAAAATTAGTATCTACTTTAGATTCAGCTTTTGAAAAAATTGAAAAATATATTTTAAAAATATCTACACCAGCAGCTGCTGTTGCTGTTGGCACAGGAGTACTTATGAAAAAGTTTAGTTTTGGAGATGAAGAGAAAATTCGTACAGCCAATAAATTAATAAGAGGAAGTCTATTTTCCTATGGATTTATTTTATGTATTGATTTAATCTTATCTATGCTTCAAACATTATTAACTTAGCTTATTAGGAGATTTTTATGGAAGAAGAAAAAATAAATTTAACAGAAACCATTTTAAATTCAATTAACGAATTATTTTCTAAAACCTTCTCCTCTATTGATAATACAATATATAGCACTTTAGATTATTTAACTTTTATCTCACCAGACATTTTAAAAAATGAATCTTTTGAAAAAATTTTAGGTTCATCTATTTCTGAAGGTATTCTCCTAATTTGTAATAGTCTAATTTTAGGAATTATTATTTACTATTCAATAAATTATTTAATTTCGCATTTAACATATTCTCAAATTGATTCTCCAAAACAATTTGTTTTTAAAGCTCTCATTTTTATAGCAATAATGAATTCTTCTCTTTGGATTTGCGAGCAAATTATAAATATAATTTATATTATAACATCATCTATTTCAGAAATTGGAATTAATATATTTAACAAACCAATTACTTTCTCTTCATTTATTGATAGTATAAACCAAAATCTTTACACATCTGGAGAAATATTAAATATATTTTCATTTGATGGAATTATAAAATCTTTTACAAGTTTTGGATTGATAAACCTTGTATTCACTTATTCTCTTAGATATATAATGATACAAATTTTTATATTATTAAGTCCTTTTGCTTTCTTAAGTTTACTTACAAATAGCTCTGAATGGTTCTTTAAAGTTTGGATAAAATCATTTTTATCATTATTATTAGTTCAAATATTAGTTTCTCTTATACTTCTTCTATCTTTTTCAGTCGAACTCCATCTAAATTCTAATATTTCAAAACTTATATATATTGGTATTATTTATGCTTTGATAAGAGCTAACAGTTATATAAAAGAATTATTTGGTGGAATTACAACAACAGTTTCGTCAGGTATCTCTGGATTCCAAATTCATTAAAAGGAGGTTTTATGCATTTTGTCTTTCCAAAAAATTATAATTTCAAACCAAAATTGTTGGGTTTTATAGATTATAGTACTGCTATAATAGACACAGTTATTGGAGTTATAATTTATTTTTTAGTAAACACTATTTTTAACAATATAAATATAAAAATTTATGTATTTATAGCTTTATTCTTACCAGTTTTATTAATTAGTATTTTAGGAATTAACAAAGAAAACTTTATCAGTGTTTTTAAATATATGATTAAGTTTATAAAAAAGCAAAATATTTATTTATATAAAAGATAGATTATTATTTTGAGTATTTATTTTGTAGATTATTAAATCAAATATATTATTCATATACAATTCCTTATTCAAGCAATTTTCATAGAAGTTCTAAATGAATTTTGTGGCACCCTTTCAAGAACAAGCTTGAACTATTTCCACAAAATTCTATTAAGAACTTCTAATTTCAAATTACTTTCAAAAACTGTGCTGTAATCTTATAATATTTATTGAAATTCGATATTTGTTTGTAGTAATTTTGAGTACTATCTATATTATCAAAATATATTTAGCATACAAGAAAAAATTAATACAAAATAATTACTCACACAAATAAAATTTATATTACTTGAAAAAATCCCAAAGTTGTTATAGAATAGTAATAATTTAAAAAAATAGAATTGAGGTTTTTTATGAGCAATATATCACTTTCAGAAATTTCAAATAATATTTTTGAAATGAGTGAAGAAACAATATATAATATTATTGAGAAATTCAATAGCAATCAAAGTATTGATAAAACATTAACATATGTATATGTAAAGGCATTTTATATACATGTTATTAGAATATATTTAACAAATAAAAATAATATAGAAAAGTTTGAAAAAATTTTTTATGAATATAGAAACAAAATAAGTACATATTATAAAAGTAATAATTCAGAAATAAGCGAAGAATTACTAAAAGATATATTAAATGCATTTGATACTTCTTTTAATATAATAGAATCATTAGATTATAAAAATTTATCAGATAGTTATGAACTAAGACATCATGTAGTTTCTGTATTTGATTTATTAAGACATATATTAGAAAAAAAGTCACAAACTAATATAAGAACAGATATTTTTGAAAATAATATTACAGAAATAAGAAATCAAGCCGAAAAAATATTAGATTATGTAGAAAAATGTAATATAATAGATTGATTTTCTTAATTATAACTTATAAAATATATTTGTATAAAAAATGATAGAGGTTAGAAAATATGAAGGTTTTTGTTAATTTAATAACAACTATTAGATTTATCTATACAATAATATTACCAATCTTACAAATAAGAATATCAAATACAGCATTTATAATAAATTTAGTAATATTGTTTTTAACAGATACAATTGATGGTTTTTTAGCAAGAAAGTTTAATGTTCAGACTTTTTATGGAAGTTTAATGGATACTATTGCAGATAAAACTTTAAGTATAGTATTACTTATAATTTTAGCAAATCATATAAATTTATTATATGTGGTATTACTATGTGAAATTTTAATTGCTTTATTAAATTCAGTAGAAATGGCAAGAAGAAAAAGAACAAAATCATTAATTTTAGGAAAAGTAAAAATGTGGTTTTTGGCAGTAACAATAGTTTGTGGATATTTACATTATTTTAATGTTATAACTATTGAAGTTATAAATATTTTATGCATATTTACAGTAACAATGCAAATTGTAACATTTGTAAGT
>CAORJJ010000010.1:34868-37055 GCA_948517135.1 uncultured Clostridia bacterium
AAATATCTTGAATCACAAAAAGAAAATCTTAGAGAAAAGCTAACATTAAAAACAGCAAAAGATTTAAAATACATTTTATTTGATACTGATTTTTACTTAAATTCAATATAAAATATAAAATGAGTCATGTTTGGCTCATTTTTAATAGGTGGGAAAATGAAAAATAAAGAAATTGTAATAATATGTAGTACTATAATTATGACTATATTCATATTTTTGATATTTAATTTTAATGTGAATAATTCAGAATATATAAGTTATTTGGAATTTAAGAATACATAGAAAATAAAGAAATATCTAGAGTTATAATTGGAGAAAAAGAAGTTACATTTTATTTGAAAAATAGTGATAAAAGCTATTATACTAATAATCCAGAATCAGATAATTTTAAAGAAATGTTGTTATTAAAGGATATACAAGTTGAGGAACAAGTAAATTATATAATTATATTTGATATAATATTTTATTTAATTTTGTTTGTTGTTTTTGGATTTGCAATTTTTAAGTTAGCTCAGCTTAAAAGTGCTAATTTTAAAATAATAAAAAATAATAAAACAAAGTTTTCGGATATAGCAGGTCTTGAGGAATTAAAAAGAGATATGTTTCAAGCAGTAGATATTTTGAAAAATCCTAAAAAGTATGAAGAAATGGGAATAAGAGCACCAACTGGTATAATCCTTGAAGGAAATCCAGGGAATGGAAAAACTTTATTTGCAAGAGCATTATCTGGTGAAGCAAATATTAATTTTATTCCAACAAAGGCAACAGATTTTCAAAGTGCAATAATGTCAATAGGCCCATCTAAGGTAAAAACATTATTCAAAAAAGCAAGAAAACATGCTCCTTGTATAATTTTTATAGATGAATTTGATGGGATTGGTGAAAGAAGAAACTATTCAGGTACTGGAATAGATAAGGAAAATAATAGAATCATTACAGCTATGTTAAATGAAATGGATGGTTTTGAAACAAAAACAGGAGTTATGGTTATTGGAGCTACTAACAGTTATAGTTCATTAGATCCAGCATTAGTTAGAGCAGGGAGATTTGATAAAAAATATGAAGTTACTAATCCAGATTATAAAACAAGAATTGAATTAATAGAAATATATACAAGAAAAAATCAATTGTCTGAAAATATTTCAAAAGAGAAGTTTGCAGATTGCTTAAATGGAATGAGCTGTTCAGAAATAGAAACAATTATTAATGAATCAGCTACACTTTCAATAATAAATAATCATCATAAAATATGTGAAGAAGATATTAATGAGGCAATCAAAAAAATTTGTAATACGAGAAATGTAAAAATAAGACTAAAATAATTGAATATTTTGGAAAATAAAAGGTAAATTAATATATATGTTAATTTACCTTTTATTGACATAGATATTAAAAAGTGATAATATGGTTTAGAAAACTAGATAAAAGGAGGCATAAATGCAAAGAACTAAATTAAAAGATAGAATTTTACCAAAGTATACAAGAGGTGAAGAAATTTTTAATATGGTTTCACATATTGTTGGAGCAGCATTTGGAGTAGTAGCTTTAGTACTATGTGTTGTATTTTCAGCAATTCATCATAATGCATATGGTGTAATAAGCTCATCTATTTATGGAATTACAATAATTCTTTTATATACAATGTCTAGTATATATCATGGCATAAATGAAAAAAGATTTTCAAAAAAAGTTTTTCAAGTATTAGATCACTGTTCAATATTTTTATTAATATCGGGTTCTTATACACCATTTTGTTTAGTAATGTTTAGAGAATATAATCAGTTACTTGGATGGACAATTTTTGGAGTAATATGGGGAATGGCAATAATTGGAGTAATATTAAATTCAATAGATATAAAAAGATATAAAAAATTTTCTATGATATGTTATTTAGGAATGGGTTGGTGTATTATTTTTACAGCTAATTTATTACCTAAATTATTAGGTGTTCCAGGGCTTGTATTATTAGTTTCTGGAGGAATTGCATATTCAATAGGTGCAGTTTTGTATGGACTTGGAAAAAAGAAAAAATATATGCACTCAATATTTCATTTATTTATATTATTAGGCAGTGTTTTACAATTTTTGAGTATATTATTATATGTTTTGTAACAAAAAGTAAAAAGTTGACAATTTTTGAATTAATGATATAATTACAAATGTGGTAACACGAAAGGAATAATACTG
>CAORJJ010000011.1:0-27346 GCA_948517135.1 uncultured Clostridia bacterium
TTTATAAAGTCAGTCGATTCCATTAAATCTTTTAATGTATTAATTTCATAATTATAATTTACATATAAATAATATTTATTTTCTTTATCAAATTGTATTGCTATAATATAATTTTCGTTAATTTTTTTTAGCGAATACATTTTACAATTGACTTTATATTCAACTGATTCTTCACTATATGTTTTTATTTCTTTCTCAATTAACAATTTATCTAAAATATCATTATTTAATATGCTTTCTCCATAATTATAGGTATTATTATTAAATTCAATAACATTGAACTTATAATTATTAGATAATTGGTTCCAAGGTGTTTCTTTTGCCAAATCATCATTATATTCTTCTCTAGAGAAATTTAAACAAAACATTATAATTAAAAAAAATATTATAAGTATACATATAATTGTTTTTCTTCTAAACATATATTCTCCTAATTACATATCCTTTTTATTAATTACTTTATATCATATTTAGACATAATATACAACACAGTAGGAAATGTAAACTACTAAAGTTAGCAATTTTAATAATCTAAGTGCCAAAATTTTAGGAGGACTTTATTTTGAGAGCAAAGGATGTAAGAAGTATCAGAAATGTTGTGCTTGAGGACAAAATTGAATTGATTAATATCAGCTAGACAAAGATGTTTCTATTGAAAATTATGTAAATTAATGATATAATACTCAAACTAAAGCAATAGCTTAGTTTATATTATATATTTTCTTTTGGTTCACTAATGTGAGTAGAGAAACATTTGCTCCTTAGTTTTATCATAAAAACTAGTAAACAGCAGTTAAAAGGGAGGTAACTTTATGGTATTACGGTTTTATTGGATTTTAATTTTTATATTTATTGTTGGATTAGCTATACATTCGATATTTGAATTAGAACAGGAACGAAGAAAATATAGTTCTGGAAAGATGTACAAGAATTTTATTAATACAACATTAGAAATTTTAAACTTCATTGGTAATAATTTTATTGCATTTTTCTGTCTATATAATGTGTTTATGATTGTTTATTCAGTTGCAGAAAAACATTATTTGTTTCTCATAATTCCAATACTATTTTTGCTTTTTATATTGTTTATATTTATCAATCAAAAAGTTGAAAAAATGGACTTTTTAACAGAAGGAATTGCATTTGTATTTCTTTTATTATGGCTTGTATATACAGTGTTTTTCTCTCTGTTTGCAATTGATAGGCCAATAAAAGAAGCAGAAGTAGCACACAAATCGGAGTATGTTGAAACTATTAATATTTTGGAATTCAAACAGGTACCATATACGAATATTACTGGAAGGAGATATTATATAAAATCTTCTCCTAATAGTGCATATTATTATGAAGTAGTAACTGAAAACGGAGGAACAACAACCAAATCTATTGATGGAGCGAATAATTATGTAGAAAAATTCGAGAGTGATGAGTATATTGATAATCCTCATATCGAAGTTTATAGAAATTATGATGTTTCATATTATATAACTTGGTATGGAAATGAAGTTACAAAAGAAGAAAACTCGAGTTACAGTTATTATATATATATGCCAAATGACAGTATGTTTTACGAAGAGTAAAGTATAAGCTTGTAAAAGTCCTAGCTGATGCTGGGACTTTTACATATTTTAAGATAAAATTTTCTTGAAAAATTAATGAATAAATTATTTTTTATTTTATAAATTTGTGCTATACTAAAGAAATAATGAATATATTTATAAAAAACAAAAGAATTTCGGAGGACAAATGAATTTAAAAAAAATAAGCATTTGCTTTTTTATATATGTATATATAATTTCTGTAATATGTAATTGTATATATGCCACAGAAGAAAATATTCAGAATGAACAAAACTCAGGAGAGATGGTAATATATTCTGAATCTGCAATATTAATGGAGTCTAAAACTGGAAAAGTTTTATATGAAAAAAATATGAATGAAAGAAAATATCCAGCAAGTACAACAAAAATTTTAACAGCAATAATAGCTTTGGAAAAGTGTGAGTTAAATGAAACAGCTGTTGCAAGTGCAAATGCTGTAAATGAAATAAAATCAGGATATACAAAAGCTAATATTCAAGTAGGAGAAACATTTACAATTGAGCAATTATTAAATGTTATGATGGTTCAATCAGCCAATGAAGCAGCCACTATTATTGCTGAACATATTTCAGGAAATGTTGAAGAATTTTCTAAATTGATGAATCAAAAAGCTCAAGAAATTGGATGTAAAAACTCTAATTTTGTGAATGCAAATGGTGTACATAGTGATAATCACTATTCAACTGCTTATGATTTAGCATTAATTGCAAGATATTGTATGGAAAATGATAAATTTAGAAGCTTGGCAAATATGATGGAATGCAGTTTACCAAGAACTGAATTTTGGCAAGATGAGCAAGTAGAAGAAAATGGAGAAAGAGTTTTTAAAAATACTAATAAACTACTACTTTCAGACAATAAATATTATTACCCATATGCAATAGGAATTAAAACTGGTTTTACAACTCCTGCTAAAAACTGTTTAATATCAGCAAGTAATAAAGATGGATTTGAAACAATTGCAATAGTATTACATGCAGAATCAACAGAAGAGGGAGAAAGTGCTAGATATTTAGATACAATAAATTTATTTGAATATGGATATAACAATTATAAATTAGAAGATATTTTAAAAGAATATCCCAATATAGCTGAAGAGAATGAGTCAAAACAATCAGTAGCATTAACCTCAGAAAATGATAATACTACACAGCCACCAAATGTATCAGAAGAAGAAATAGATATAACACCACTTGTTCAAATTATTTTGGGAATAATTCTTCTAACAATTGCATTAATTATATTTATAAAAAAGGGGGGAAAGAAAAAGGGAAAACATGAATACAATAGCAATATGTATAAATTTAATTTGAATTAAAAAAGAAAGTGAAATTTAAGGATAATCCCTAAATTTCACTTTTATTATTTTTGAACTTGTGGAACTTCAAATAATGAAGTTAATTTACTTGAGCTGTCAAACATATTGTTAAATTGTAAGTAATGATAATTATTAATTAATTCAGAATATTCTGTTTCTTCTGAAAAATCATGATACAAATTATTTTTATCAACATATCCATTTCCTGTAATTATTGGAATTTCATTTCTTAAATTGTCTAAGAATTGAAGATATGGAGTTTTTTGAATATTAGCAACATCAAGTAAAAGTGAAGCTAAATAATTTGCACTAATATCTGTTACATTTTTATATTTTTCTTCATCTATGTCATAATTTGCCCAAATTATAAATGGCGTAATGTATTTCTTTTCAGAAGCTTCTTTTGAATTTATATCTTCATATTTTTGTGATAATAATGTGTTATAAAACTCATCTTCAACGTAAGGTTGATGATCACCAAATAAAAGTATAATTGTAGGTTCTTCTTGATGTGAAAAATAATTTATTAAATATTCTAGTGCATTATCTGCCATTTTTATTAAAGATAGATACTGATTTAATTTTGGATATTGTCCATTTTCAGCAATGATAGTGCTTTGAAAGTTTTCATCAGTATAGCTACCATGGTTTTGCATCGTTAATGTAAAATTAAATAATTTTTCATTTGCACCTTTTTTCTCATAAAGTTCAATTATATTATTATATGTACTTAAATCACTAGGATATTCTCTTATATATTCTAAATTATGCATTGTATATAGATGATAGAAACTATTAAATCCAAGGCGAGGATATGCTATATTTCTATTATATCCTTGAGGATAATAACAATGCATTGCTGTTGTAGAGTAACCTTGCTGTTTTAATATTGATGCAAGGGAATAAGAGTTCCTTAAAATATATTGTTGGTATGGTATTGTTCTTTTTGGAACAAAAGCCATTGAATTTGATGTTAAAAATTCCCACTCACTATTAGGTGTTTGAGCTCCAAATATTGAAACATGTAAATTTCCTTTAATAGTATTTTCAGATAAGCCTCTATAAAAAGGTAAATAATCTTCTGTTGTAGAAAACTTTCCAATAGTAGATAAATCAGCAAATGATTCATTCATTATAGTAATGATATTTGGATATTCAAAATTTTCATCATGATTAACAATTGGAACTTCTATTGAAGAAGCAACTTTAGAAAGTGAACTTACATCATAATTTTCTGGTTGAGTAATTATAAGATTTCTTGCCTGTTTAAACAAACTTGCCATTAAACCGTTATTATGATATTCCTCTTTAGGATCCCAATTTTCATCCAGTTCAAATTTCTTTATTAAATCTTGTGTTAAGAAAAAGTTCATAAAAAAAGATAAAGTGATACAACAAACTACAAATCTATATAATATTTTAAATTTATTATTTCTATAACTTTTTATTTTTACTTTTTTTAATATAAAAATTCCTAATATAAATAACAATATTCCACAAACTAAATTTTTTGAAAGTGAAAATTTAAAGGTAGGTAATACGGTAAGTGCAACATTAAAAGAAAATATATCCCATGGCACAAGTGGGGTTCCTCTAAAAGCTGTTACAAAATGATTTACAAATCCAGTTGCAAAAGTAATAAGTAATGTTAAGTATAAACTAATTTTTACTTTACCAATTAAACAATAAAAAATTCCAAGAATGAAATATATAATTAAAAAGTTTAATTTCATTCTAGTTTTTTCAAAAACAAATTTTCCATTGCATAAGAATTGGCAAAATAGGTAAATAATAAATGGAATTACTATAAGTAAAAATATTTTTTTGAGTAATTGTACATTAATAATTCTTTTTAAAAATTTATAAAATTTATCTAATCTAGTTTTTTTACAAAATTCTGGTAAGTGTAGTTTGACAGCGATTTTTAGTAACCAATTTTTTATTGCTAATAATTTTGATTGTATAAATTTAATAGGTTTTTCAAATTTTTTATATATAAACGATTTTAAATTTTTAAATTTTGTTATAAGAAATGTTTTGGAATTAGTGTGTATTTCTTTAATTTTATTTTTTATATTGGAAAACATTTTTTATCCTTTCAAATAATACTTAATATCTCATAATATAACATAATTTTTACTAAAAGTGAAGGTGAAAGTAAAAAAAAGAGAATAATTGACAAAAAAACACAAATAAGACAGTTAATATAACATTTTTCAACAATAACTTTGATGTTAACCAAACATACATACTGTACACATAAAAAATAGATAATAAATTTTTAAATAATATATTTTTAAAATATTGTGAATAAAATGTGTCGAAAAAATGCAATCAAATAAGTTATTCACAGAGTTATCCACATTATCCACAGGATAAAACTGAATAAAAACAGTTTTCATAACTGCAAAAATAATTAACATAATACTATTTAAAGATTAATATAATATTAAGAATTATAAAAAATTTGCAAATAATGTAAATTTATGATATTAATATAAATATTATTTTATATGGAGGTAGAAATGAATTATTATATAGATTTTGATAATACATTATACGAAACAGCAAAATTAACATCATTAATGCTAGGTTCTATTAGTAAAGGAATATCTGAAAAAACAGGAAAAGATATAAATATCTTATATGAAGAAGCCAAAGCAAATTTTAACTCTACTCTAGATAATATATTCACATTTGCTGAAGGTATGTCTAAAAAGTATCAGACCGATTCTAATTACATTATATCTGGAGTAAATAATGTAATAGATAATGGTCAAGATTTAGTATTTGATGATGCAAGAAATTTTTTAGAAAGATTAAAAAGAAATGGGGATAAAGCGTTTTTACTAACATATTTACCAAAATCAAATCAAGAATATCAAATGAGAAAAATAATGGGTTCAGGCCTTGGAAAATATTTTGATGGAATAATGATGACAACAGAATATAAATTTTTGTTAGATATTAATTATCAAAATGGAATATTTATAGATGATGATCCAAGAGACTTAAATGGTTTAGCAAATAAAAATCCAATAAGAGTAATTAGAATGAGAAAACCAAATAATAAACGTTCAAAGATAGATATGAATAATCCTAAAGTAGAAGAGTATACATCTTTTGATGATATTCAAATTCCAAGAAATAAAGAACAAGATGTTGAACGCTAAAAATTTTTCTTGACATTTATGTATAACTGTTGTAAAATATTTAACATAATATATGAATTGCGATGAAAAAGAGGAAATATATGTAAAAGCTATTTAAAGTGAGTTTGTGATAGTGAGAAACAAGCAATAGAAAATATATTTTGGAGCTTTGGAGCAATATTAATTAAGGTGGGCAGGAAATGCCAATTAGGGTGGAACCGCGTGAGTAGAACTTACGTCCCTAGCTTTATGCTAAGGATGTAAGTTTTTTGTTTTATAAAAAACGAATCCTTAGAAAACAAAATAAAGGAGGTTTTTTATTATGGTAGAATCAATGGAGAAAATTGTAAACTTATGCAAAGCGAGAGGATATGTTTATCCTGGTTCTGAAATCTATGGAGGACTTGCAAATACTTGGGATTACGGTCCACTAGGAGTAGAGTTAAAAAATAATGTAAAAAAAGCATGGATGAAAAAATTTGTTCAAGAGAGCAAATATAATGTTGGGCTAGATGCAGCAATATTAATGAATCCACAAACATGGGTTGCATCAGGACATGTTGGAGGATTTTCAGATCCTTTAATAGATTGCAAGGAATGTAAAACAAGACATAGAGCTGATAAACTTATAGAAGAATGGGCTCATAGCAATGGAAAAGATATGATTGCAGATGGTATGTCAGATGAAGAAATGATTAAATTTATGGATGATAATCACATAGATTGCCCAAATTGTGGAAAACACAACTTTACAGGAATTAGAAAATTCAATTTAATGTTTAAAACATTTCAAGGTGTAACAGAAGATGCTAAATCAGAAATATATTTAAGACCAGAAACAGCACAAGGTATATTTGTTAATTTCAAAAATGTAATGAGAACAACAAGAAGAAAAATACCTATGGGAATTGCTCAAATAGGAAAATCATTTAGAAATGAAATTACACCTGGAAACTTTACATTTAGAACAAGAGAATTTGAGCAAATGGAACTTGAATTTTTCTGCAAACCTGGAACTGATTTAGAGTGGCATGCATATTGGAAAGATTATTGCAAAAAGTGGTTATTAAATTTAGGAATGATAGAAGAAAATATTAGACTAAGAGATCATGAACAAGCAGAACTTTCACATTATAGTAATGCAACAACAGATATAGAATTTGCATTTCCATTTGGTTGGGGAGAACTATGGGGAATTGCAGATAGAACTAATTTTGATTTAAGTCAACATATGGAATATTCTAAAGAAGATATGAATTATTTAGATCCAGAAACAAACGAAAAATATGTACCTTATTGTATAGAACCATCACTTGGAGCTGATAGAGTAACACTTGCATTTTTATGCAATAGTTATTTTGAAGAAGAAGTTGCAGAAGGAGATGTAAGAACTGTATTAAAGTTACATCCAGCATTAGCTCCATATAAAGTTGCTGTTTTACCTCTTTCTAAAAAATTATCTGAAAAAGCAGATGAAGTTTATACACAACTTTCAAAATATTTTATGTGTGATTATGATGAAGCTGGAAGTATAGGAAAGAGATATAGAAGAGAAGATGAAATAGGAACACCTTATTGTGTAACAGTTGATTTTGATACTCTTGAAGATGGATGTGTAACAGTTAGAGATAGAGATACAATGGAACAGATAAGAATTAAAATTGAAGATGTTAAAAAATATGTTGAAGAAAAATTAGAATTTTAGAAAAAATATGAATTGTTAATAAATAGTTCATAAAGTAATGATAAAAAATGGGTATATTGTAAAACATTTACAATATAAAATCCCCAAATTAAAACAAAAATACAATCCATTGCTCGGATTGTATTTTTATTTTGCAATATTATGTAAATTATGATATAATATACTAGTAATTTATTAACTATGTCTCAGAAACCATTAATTTCGGAGGCATGGACCTCCGAATCATTATAAGGAGGTAAAAATATGGAAATAGGTTGGGGAATTAACATCGAAACAGACAAAGGTATAGTAGGTCTTTATACCAATTGGCAAAAGAGAGGATTCAAAATATTTTATCCGCTTGAATTCAAAGTTCCAGATGAAATTATTATCGAGACTTTGGAAGTATCAAGAGCTGAGCCAGTAAAAAATGTAATGTTTGGAAAAAGGCTGTGGGCACCATTCTATTCTGAAAAACTGGAAGGAGACTATGGACGGGTTTGGATTGATCATAATTCACAACATAGTTATGGTCATGAGATGTATACAATAAAAAATGAAAAATTACAGTGTCTTTATACTGGACATAATCAGAGTAATACTATCTGGACATTTGAGTTTTCCTTCTGTTCAGAAGAAGAGCCTGATGCACCAAATTGCAGTGAGAAATGGATACAGCCATACAAGGAAAGATTTATAAAACTTCTTGTGGAAGTTGCCAAATTTATTGGCAATATACAGGCTGTTAACATCGATAGTGGTTTGGTATTATATACTCCAGAAACCATAGGATGTAAGTACAGAAGTTTTCAGGAAGGTAATGGTAGATATTGCTATGCTAAAGATGGCGATATTGAGATTATGCTGAGAAAGGGAAATTCTTTAATTCCTTGGGTTACAGTAATAAGATATCCGATAACTGGTAATGAACTCACATCTAGCTGGTTAATTGATAAATTGGATAGTTTTGATAACTCCAATTGTTCAACCAATTGCTTTGCTATGATGCAACTGATTGCAAAAACATTATCATAAGTAACCATAAACAATAGTTTTAAAGGAGAGAAAAAATGACATATAATATTGGTATGGCTGTAATTATAATACTTTTGGTTGTGGTAGTTGCAACAGTACTTTTTGGGCTAGGTATCGAAATCCGGAATGCTTTTTTAGATTATGATGAGTTGTCTGTGATGGTAAGAGTTGTTGGAAAAAATTATTCATCATCATATACAACAACAAGTTTTATTCAATCTGGAAAAGTAAGTGTTCCACAAATGCATCATCATCCTGCACAATATAATGTATTTTTACAGTGGAATGAGTTTGAAGATTGTATCGACAATGAGGAATTGTACAATTCTGTTGAAATTGGAGATGTAATTGAGGCACGTCTCCATAGAGGATACAATAAAGCAGGAGTACTTAAAAACTCATACTTTACAGTAAATTAAAAATTCTTACAACTGAATAATATCCATGATAAAAGTCCTTGTAGTAAAATGCAAGGACTTTATCTTTTGCCATATTATGTTGACTTCTATGTGAACGTGTGATATAATTATTGCGATACAATTAAATATAGCAGTCATTATAAGGAGGACAAATATGTCAACAGGAAATGAATTCAGATCTTTTAACGAAACAGCAAACAAAATCCAGAGAGAGCTGGATCGGCAGCGGAAGGAGCAGAATAGCGAAGTTGAAAAAATGACAGCAGAACTGTTTAAGATTCTGGAAGCCCAGCAGGAAGAGGATCCGATAATGAAAACCATAACTGAGGTTTTAGAACGTGCAGAGGCGTTTGGTGGCAAAAGAATGCATACAACCATCATGACCAAAGAGATCAAAGCTCTGGAAGAAGTGAATCCGGAATTTGCAGAAGTAACCAAGACAGGCTTTTCTGAGGAGGAGGCAAAACGGTGTATTGTAACTGCATTTGATGCATTGTTTGAAGTTCTGAACATTGGAAAACTGGAAAATACTATTTCCAATGTTTTGCTCTCAATAAGACGTGGAAGCAAAATTGAATTCTCGAAGTTCAATGGTACCAGTGTGTACAATTACGCAAAAAGTAAAGGCATTTTCGACAAATACCTGACGCCTGAATTTAAGAAAAAGATTATTTATGGCAGAGCTGTACAAATTGTTGTTGAAGCAAAAACAATTTCTTTCAATACAGCTGTAAAACGGGCCATCCGCGAAATCAAGGAGGATGGATTCATTACGAAGATGGACGCAGATGATTAGGAGCTTCTGGATGATATTTCTGGAATCATTAATCCGCTCGTCGATTTGTATATTGATAATGAAATGCAAATCTTGGCGGCTATTGTTAAGTAAAACTAAATAATGACAAAAAAATCGGTAAGATAAGAAAAGATAAGAGATCAGCCCTTTACTAGGGCTGATTTCTTTGATTGTATTAAAACAGTTGAAAAAATACATTATTTACTATAAAATACAAATAGAGGTGTAATATGAACGAAATTAGTCAAGAATCATTTGTAGTATTTTTATTTATTAGTACTATTGTAATAGCAATATGTATTTATATAAATATATTAAAACAAAAACAAAACAAGAAGTTATATAAAGTTGCTTATATAGATGATATAACTCAGCTTGGAAATGCAAGTTATTTTAAGGAAAAAGGAATAGAATATTTACAAAAGCCAATCCAAAATGAATATATAATAGCACTAGATGTAAACAAGTTTAATGCGATAAATAAAATATATGGTTATGATTTTTGTAATAGTTTACTGAAAGAATTAGGAAATAGATTAGTAAAGTCTTTACCTGAGAATAATATTACATGTAGAATGTCTAATGATATTTTTGCCTCTATATTTAACTATGAAGATGATATAAAAGTTTTATTAGATAAAATTGTGAAATCACTTTCAAATTTGCAAATAAATAATATAAATATAAGGATAAATTTATCAATTGGTGTTTATAAAATAAATTCAGAAGATAGAGATTTTAATGAATGTTTAAATAAAGCTTATATGTCACGTTCTAAAATAAAGGGGTTATATAATAAAAATTATTATATATTTGATAAAGAACTTGAAAATGAATTAATTGAAGAAGAACAAATTGAATCTTGTATGGAATCTGCATTAAAAAATGGAGAATTTAAAGTTATATATCAACCTAAAATTTTTGCAGAGAATGAAGGAATTGCTGGTGCAGAAGCTTTAGTAAGATGGTATAAGAATGGTGAAATTCTTTCACCTGGAAAATTTATTCCATTATTTGAAAAAAACAAATTTATTATAAAATTAGATTTATATGTTTTTGAACAAGTATGTAAGGATATTTCAGAATGGAAGGAAAAATATAATTATTATCCAATAGTTTCAATTAATGTTTCTCAAGATCATTTTGTAAATGAAAGTTTTATAGATGAATATTTGCAAATTACAAATAAATATAATATAGATAGAAAAACACTTGATTTAGAAATTACTGAAAGTGCAACAGTGGCACCAAATATAGATATTGTAAAGATAACTAATAAAATAAAAAAAGAAGGATTTATAATTTCACTGGATGATTTCGGAACTGGTTATTCATCACTTGGAATGCTACAAAATATTCCAATAGATGTAATAAAGGTTGATAAAATATTTGTAGATAAAGCAGATTTGAGTAGTAATAGAAATATTATAAATCATATAATACTTATTGCTAAAAGTTTGAATGTTCAAACAGTTATTGAAGGAGTTGAAACTAAACAGCAAGTAGAATTTATAAAGAAAATAAAAGGAGATATAATACAAGGATATTATTATTCAAAACCAATGTTAAAAGAAGAATTTGAAAAATATTTTAATGAACATAGATAAGTAAAAGGACTTCGTAGTAGAAGTCCTTTTACTTAGTAATTTAGATAAAAATGTGCAGTTAATTTTTTTATTAATCCGTTTTCTATAACAGCATTATAGCCTGTGCGGTTTCGATACATAGGAGAGGTTACATCATCATTTCCACCAACATAAGTTTCTGTTTTTTGTCTTTCAGAAAGAAATTTTTCAAAAAAGCTTTTCATAAATTTCTCGCTTTCTTCTGAAAGATAATGTTTTGGGGTAGGATGATTTATTCTATAAATCAAATCTTCCAGAACCTCTTTTGAAGTGACATGTCCTTTAACTTCAATTTCAAAAATATGATAATATATTGGTTTCTCAATTAAAATCCGCAAACATGGATCAAAAGCAAATTCTTCACCTTCAAATGTAAAGCAAATCCAAGAGTGCCAATAATTACGATGTTGATTGAATTTTAGATTTCCCCGTTCAATATAATCTGTACTTTCTAAAAACATAATTGCAGATTCTGTTGTTTCCCAGCACCAACCTTCAAGTAAGCCACGATTCATTAATTCAATAATATTCCCAGAGTAATCACCTAAAATCTCAATTTTCAAATTCTGCAATTTTTCTATTAAATAAAGTAAAGCTTTTTCAGGAAGTATAGCAGAATGTATTAATTTGAATCTTTCAACATGACTTAAAAAAGTAACATCTTTTTCTAATAAATTACTATTATTCATAAATTCCCCTTTCAATAGTTATTGATATGATTAACAGTTACAAAAGTAATCTTTTAAGGAGTAACATAATTGAATTCTAAATACATAGTATATCACAATTTTTTAGAAAAATCAAATAAACCATTCCATTATATGTTCTAAGAAATTCTAACAGATTTTATTTAATGAATATACTAGTACATTTACTTTTTATGTAAAGTGTGATATAATAAGATTGTTTACTGTTAATTTTATAACAACTTTTAGGAGGTATATATGGTAATTACTCGCGCTCGGTCAGATGAAAATGGGATTTATTTTGAAAGCTCAAATAATAAAAGAGCAACTGCACTTCGGACACCATCAGGTGATATCCAAATAAGAGTAGAAGATGAAGAAGATATACTAAAAGAAGAAATGAGAAATCTTAAACCAGTTGACTTCTTTAGACTATTGTATGGATTGCTTCTTGCGTTTGGAATGCCTTTAGTAAAGGGATATTTTTTAGTTCCCCAAATTAAAGATAATGTTATTGATGTTAAGTTTTATTTGCTTCCAGTTCTAATATATACTGTTTTAAATCTTGTAGATGTACTTTTTTTAATAGTGAAAAAAGGGAAAAGATGTAGGAAAAATCATGGAGCGGAGCATAAAGTATTCAATGCATATCGGAAATTAAAAAGAGTTCCAACTATAAAAGAAGCACAGAAATTTTCAAGAATTTGTAAAACTTGTGGTGGAACAATTCCATCCGCACTAATTACAGCACAAATAATTGGATTTATTGTTTATATTCATTTTGGAGTTGTAATTTCAGAAAAAATGTTATATATAATTCCTCTTTTTCTACATGGAATTTTTCCGTTCAATCTTTTTGGAAAATTACTTCAGTTTTTTACAACAGCACAGCCTGATGATAGCAATGTTGATTTAGCAATTGCGGCACTTGAAGCTCTTTATGAAAATGAAAATCCGAAAATGGATCCAGATGAATTAGCTGAGTATGCTAATTCAATATTTCGTAACTAAGTATACCATATGTAACAAAGCCTCACTACTGTGAGGCTTTGTTTGTTTTTGTAAAAAATAAAAAAATGAAAATTAATAGGAAGTATATATAGAATAAAAAATTTTGGCATTATATGTTTTTATGTTATAATGATTTCAATAAATTAAAAGGAGAGATAGAAAATGAAAATTATAAATGATATAGCTGTGGTTAATAGTAATGAACTTATAATAAAAGATGTTCAATCAGCAATTGACTTTATTATGAATATAAAATATGAAACAAACTGTAACAAAATAGCGTTGAATAAAGATGCAGTAGTAGAGGATTTCTTTATATTAAGTACAGGACTTGCAGGAGAAATTTTGCAGAAGTTTATAAATTATCAAATGAAATTTGCTATATATGGAGATTATTCAAAATATACAAGTAAACCATTAAAAGATTTTATATATGAAAGCAATAATGGAAAAGATATATTTTTTATAGAAAATCAAGATGAAGCAATAAAAATGTTAAGTAAAGTATAAATATTGTAATAGTAATATTTTATGCCAAAATTGAAGGAGACAATAATATATGAAAAGATATAAAATTGCATCATTGTTGATGTTTATACATGGAGCATTTATGGAAATTGGAGGTTGTTTATGTCTTATTCCTATATTCATTATGGGGACAGATAAGTTTGATATAAATCAATATTTTTCTTTTATAGTTCCTTATTTTAGAGATAATATGAATTTAATGCTTGTAATGGGGGCAATTTATGGAATTGTAAGAGTTATTGGAGCAATTGGCTTATGGAAAAATAGAATGTGGGGGTTAGCATTATCTGTAATAAACTGTGTTCTTACAATGGCTTTAATGATGTTTATGCTACCAATAGGAATTATAGATGGAATACTTGCAACAACTGCTCTAATTTTAATATTGACACAATATTTTGAAAATAAAAAAGTCATTTGAAACTCAAAGCTGTCGGAAAGTGGGTAAATGACAAAGGAATACCAGAAGCCGAAAAAATTGTTCAAATTAGTAATATATTTGATGTATCATTAGATTACTTGTTAAAAGAGAATATTGAGAAAAAAAGTAATTCAAATAAAAAATATTATGTTAGTAAGGAATTGCTAGATAAATATTTATTATATAATCGAAAAAGAACAACACAAATTGCTTTTGGTATTGCTTTAATTTTATTATCTAATGCTTTTAATAGTCTTGAATATAACAACAGTATAAAATCTATATCGTATTGGCTTACTTTTATTACTGGCTTAGCTATTGTAATAATTTATTTTTTCCAAACAAAGCAATATCAAGAAATCAAAAATAATGAAATTGTAGTTGATAAACATATACTTGAAGAGTTTAGAAGAGAAAAGGAATTTAGACGAAAAAAATATGTTACAGTAATCATTGTAAGTATCATAATTCTTTTATTAAGTAGTGAATGTTATTCTCTGAAAAAATTTTTTAGTACAGAATTTTGTATTTTTTTAGCATGTATTTTAAATGCAATAAGTATAACAACATTTATTTGGTCGTGTATATCTATATATGTTGATAACACTATTGTAAAAAATACAGAAAATCGTACTAAAAGTAAAAAAGAACGATATGCTTGGGTATATACAGCATTACCTATTACTATTGTTGCAGTAATTATTGGAATATTTACAAATGCTTGGAGCCCTTATGCACCTATAATAATTAGTGTAATAGTTATTTTCTTATTAGCTTTTGGGATTTTAAGTTCAGTTTTTCAAGAAAATGATTACTTAAATAATACTGGAAATAATAATTTATCTAAAATAGAAATATATTCAGCATTAAATAATGAACTAATAAAATCAATAGATAATGAAAAAATTTTAAGTGATTATAATAAATTATTTTTTTATGAACATTATGAGGAAAACCAAGAAAAACTAAAAGAGAATATACAGAAACAAAAAGAGCAATATAAATTGGTTGCCTATAAATTCCCAGTTTCTCAAATTGGAAATAAAGATTTAGAGGAAAATTTTACAATTACTTTATATGAAAATTCTAATATTATTAAAATGACAGTTTCAAGTGAAAGCGTTAAAAATTTTTCTTTACCACAAGAATTTTTAACTTTTTATTACTCTACTTCAAATGAGGAATTACAGTTTTTAAATTCTTTAATAAATTAACAATATATTATAAATATTAGTAATGTTCATCAAAAATATATAAGAAAAATGGATTTATAGTAGCAGAACTAGAAAATGAGGTTGTAGGATTTTGTAGATATGCTGACAGCAATGAATTTACACCAAATATGCACGATATAGATTGTGAGATAACAGCACTATATGTTAAAACAGATTTAAAATATAATGGAATAGGAACAAAGTTATTTCAATTTGTTGTTAATGAATTTAAAAGTCAAAGTAAGTCAAAAATGATATTATGGTGCTAAAAAGATAATGAGCCATCTAAAAAGTTCTATACTAAAATGGGTGGAAAAAATATCAAAGAACGAGTAATTGAAATTGGAGAAAAGAGTTATTGTGAAGTTGGATTTATGTATAATATCTAACTGCAAACTTACAATTTTTAGAACTCTACTAATCGTTGTTTTCTCCACTCAACGATTAGTATGTTTACTTTTATATATAAAGAATTTACAATAATATTAAAGGAAGGAGGGTAAATTATGAATCAAGTAAAAATAGGAAAATTTATTGCTCAATGTAGAAAAAATAAAAATATGACACAAGCAGAACTTGCAGAAAAACTAAATATTACAGATAGGGCAATATCAAAATGGGAAACTGGAAAAGGTATGCCTGATTCTTCTATAATGCTTGAATTATGTAATGAACTTGATATTACTGTAAATGAATTATTAAGTGGGGAGGAAATTGAAATGGATAATTATAATAAAATAGCAGAAGAAAATTTATTAGAATTTAAAAAAATTGATGAAACAAAAAATAAAATGTTATTACAACTAGAAGTGATAATAGGAATATTAGTTTTAATAGCATTTTTAGGAGTAGTGTTACTGACAAACATTTTTGTGGAAAATCAAACATATATATCAAGTATATGTATATGTTCATTTATAATATTTTTTATAGGAATTTCGTTTGCATTAAAAATCGAAACAATAGCAGGATATTATGAATGTAAGAAATGTCATCATAAGTATATTCCAAAATATAATGATGTGTTCTGGTCTATACATTTTGGAAGAACTAGATACCTAAAATGTCCAAAATGTAATGAAAAGAGTTGGAATAAAAAAGTAGTAAAATAAAACATAAATTACAATTTTAAGAGCAGATTTTTGAATTTGCTCTTAAATTATATAGACAAATATTAGCAAGAAATTTTTACCCGTGCAATTCTTCCGTGCATATTCCGTGCAAATGACAAAAATTAATGATTAATGTTATATATTTTTGAAAATATATTGAATTTGGAAAATAGCTTATAACGCAAGTATATCAATACTTACAAATAATTTTGAATAAAAATAAAAAGAGATGAATTTGGGTTTAAATTCATCTCTTTTTGGTGCAGATGTGCAAGTTCAAAATTCTGCAATATGCTATTTATAGGCATTTTTTAAAACTGATGTGTGCATATTGTGTGCAAAAAATGTACTAATAAATAATACTAAATATTGTTATATAACAATTATACTATTTTAGCAGTAAAATTTAATATTACCTGAGTGAATAGCTTTCCATTTTTCAACAATTTGAAAATAATGTAATGAAATATCTTCACATATAATATTTAATTCTTTTTCTGGAATTTTACTTTTATTATGACAAACAATACAACCACCTTTTTCTGTTATCCAAACTTTTGTTGAATTTGCAGTTGGTGTTCCTTTTGAAATATGGACGTGAATAGGCTCGTCATTTTCATTTGTCCAAAAATAAATTTTATATCCGTTTTAATTCAAAAATACTAGGCAATTTCTAACCCCCCTAAACGTGCATATTTGAAAAAGAAAGAAGAACCACTTTTTGCAATTTCCATAAAAGTTTTCTTTTCTTCTTCTGTATAGTGTCCATCTTCTAAAATTACTTCATAACTTGGAAGTTCAATTACATAAGTATCGAAACCATATTCCATAGGTCTTTCAAAAGTAATACGGATATATTCTTCGCCATTTTCTTTTTTTCCAATGTTAGAAAATACTCCTAATGTACCGTCAGGATATTTTGCAAATTCATAAGTCATAATATTTTTTCTCCTTTTTTATAACATATATAATATTATAACACACATATTATATTTTTCATACAATTTTAAAAGATTTTATAATATAAACTACTCGATAACTTGTAATTTATTGTTATGTTATTCCATTATTTTATTATCTTTAATTTCATATACAATATCTGCTACATTTTGTACTAATCGTTTATCATGTGATATAAATATTATTGTACCTTTATATTGTTTCATAAGGCTTTCTAATGCTTCTATACTTGGTATATCTAAATAATTATTAGGTTCATCCATAATTAGTACATTATATCTTCCAAGCAACATTTTACATAATAATATTTTTACAATTTCTCCACCACTTAATGTTTTCATTTTTCTAGTAATTACATTTTGGTTTAATCCTAACATTGCTATCATACTTCTTATTTCTGACACCTGATAATCTGATTCTTCTTTTAAAAACTCTAAAACATTTTTTTCTTTTTCAAACTTATATCCATTTTGTGCAAAATAACCAATTTGTACTTTGGGAGATATTTCTATTCCAGTTTCTTTATTTAAAATCATTTTTATTAATGTGGTTTTTCCAGTTCCATTTGCTCCAGTAATTGCTACTTTTTTGCCAAGTGGTATTTTAAATTTTGCATCTTCAAATATTATTTTATTACCAATTTTTTTATTTAGATTATCACTCATAATTGGAACAGGATTATATATCTCAAGCGAACCACTAATTCTAAAATGTATTTGCCTTTCTTTTATTGGTTTACTTATTTCTTCTAGCTCTTCTATTCTTTTTTCTACTGCTTTTGCTGATTTATGAAGTGCTTTTTCTTTACTCCCTGTTGATTTTTGATGTGCTAATCTTCCACCATTTTCTGTACTTTTTTGATTTTTACTTTTTCCAACTTTTTGTGCTTGCTTTTGTTTTTCAGTAATTATTTTTTCTAGCCTTTGCTTTTCATTTATATATTGTTCATATTTTTTTAAGTGGGTTTGCTTTTCTTGTTCTTTTTGTTCTATATAATCTGTATAATTCCCCCAATATTCTGTAATTTTGCCATTTTCAATTTCCCATATCTTATTTACAACTTCATCTAAAAAATATCTATCGTGGCTGATTACTACTACACTTCCAGAATAATATTTTAATGTTTTTGTTATATAATCAATACTGTCTTTATCTAAATTACAAGTAGGTTCATCTGCAAATATGCCATCACTATTTTCTGATAATGCTTTTGCTATTTTTAATTTTGTTTCTTCTCCTCCTGATAGATTATTACCTTCTACATTATGAACATTTAATTTACCTAATATAGATTTATCTTCTATGTTGGTTATATCTATTTGCTCTAATTGTGGAATATATGATATTTTTCCATAAGTTTTAATCTCTGCTGTTTTTAATTCTATTTGTCCTAATAAGACTTTTAATAATGTTGTTTTGCCACTACCATTTTTTCCTACTATTCCGATTTTATCATAGTTATATATTTCTAAATTATCAATATTTAAAATTTGTCTTCCATTATATTCTAAATCTATATTTTTTGCTTTTACTATTAAATCCATTTATTTACTCCTTTATTACATTTCGTATTTTTATACGAGTTACTGTAATAATGTTCTTATCACGAAATAACTCGTGATCTTACCATATTCTTGGTATCATATTTATCTCTCCTCTACAACTTACTATTTATCTTTCTAATTATATATTAAAAATATCTAAATATAAAGCATTTTGCTTATTTAATGTTTCTTGTTCATTTTCATTTAACTTTAATTGTTCAAACATCTCATTAGTAAAATCAACATTTTTCTTTGAAAAATAACATTTTCTTAAACTAGGCTCACATTTTGCATTTGTTCCAAAGTACCCGCCTAACATTAAGCCGTCTGTACCATTGCAAATATTTATTTCAAGTACAGCAACATCAACACGAGTACTTGTAGGTTTATAATTTTCCATTACAACAAAGACAATTTCGTCATTACATATCAAGTAGCCCTCTGAGTATATTCTTTTGTCGTGATAATCTACAAATTTTGCTTTACATATATTTTGTTTTTGCTCTAATTGTAATATATATTTATCAGGTGCAAATTGTTTTGTTCTAAAATTATAAGCATTGAAATAGACATACAATTTATCAGTACCAAAAGGGTTTTTAGATTTATTATTTTGACTTGTTCTATTAGTATCATTTCCATATAGGTCAGCCTCATATATTCCTAATTCTTCACAAATTATACTAATATCTCTAACATCAGGCAAAATTTCTCCTGCTTCATATCTTGCAATAGTGCTTCTGTTTTTATTGAGAAGTATCGCCATATTTTCTTGGCTTAAACCTTTTTGTATTCTATAATTTTTTAGTCTTTCTCCAAAATCTTTACTATCAAATTCTGCCATAATGAGTACCCCCTTATATAAAACTAAATTTATTATACTATTATATGTAAAAATATTCAACAAATATGGCATAAGTCTTGATATAATTGATTTATAGAGCGTTTTATGGTATAATATATTATATAAATACCTATTTGGTAAAGTCTTTTTATACGATTTTGCCCAAGCAGTAGCTTGTTTGTAACATAAAGTTATTATTCGAGCTACTGCAAAGTGGCTCGAATTGTATATATAGAACTTCCAGTTGTTTGGACTTTCTAATTTATGTGCAAGAAATAGAGATTACATAGAAAGGAAACCAAACAATGATTAAAAAATCAAAGCAACAAGTCGTAGCATTCCCACGGTGGTGGTGGAGGTTGCTAAAAGGCTAGATTTTGGAGGCAGTAATAGCCTCCTTTTTCTTTGTATATTTTAATTTGTTGCGTGGGACGCACAAATTTATGCTTTTTACCTATTTTTACTAACTTTTCTAACTTTTTATATAAAAATCAGCTCAAAAATACCCATTTTTAGCCTAAAATGTGCGTGTGGTGCAACATTTGTTGCGTAGCACGCACATTTGCTATGTTTTGACTTGTTTACATAATGAAAGTATAATATATTTATAAAGTAATTAAATCTATTAGAAAGGTTAGTAAGTATGAAAACTAAATATGATGTTTTTACCAAAGATAAAGAAAAAATATCATATCGTGCTTTTATACAAGCTAAACTTATTGAGCTAGGTTTAAGCCCTACAAGTAAAGGCACATTTTATTTGAGAGATATTATAACTCTTGCTATTCAAGAATATAACTATAATGATATTAGCTTGATAGATTTGAGAAATAAATTAGCTGAAAAGGAAAATACAACGGCAAATACTATTAAATCTAATATAGATTATGCTTTTAAATTTAAAGACACATCAAAAGCAGAAGAAAACTTTGAAACAATTTTCAATATTAAGTATGACGAGTATTATATAACAGCAAAATCTCTTACTAACTTAATTGTTAGTTTGATATATGTTCAATAATTCTAAAACACAAAATAAGGCTTGCTAGTAAATTTTGATTATTAGCTGGGTCTTATTTTTGTGCCTTTTTTTATAAATTCCTATGTTTTCCTACGCATTTTTACGCATAACTAGGCGAAATGATTTTATAGACTTTTTTCGTGCTAAACTTAAATTGTTCGAACGAGAAAAGATTTCTGGAAATCGAATTTTAAAAAGGAGATTTCAAAATGAAAAAAATTTCAAAGCCTGTTACCAAAGAAAAACTAACTAAAATTAAGGACAACCTATTTACAGAAAATGTAATTAGTTTAGACGATAGCAAAAATCAAAAATACTTTGACAACCTATCATATCAACAGTATCTAGCAAACTTGAACAACGAAAGTAGTGATTTATATGACTAATGAAGAAATTATAATCATTTATAAAAAAGTTGGCACAGATGCAGAGTTTAGGAAGATTAAAAACGAACAAAAGACCTTTGAAGATTTAATAGGTGGCGAGCTAGACTATATACCCTATGAAGATATAACAATAGTAGCACGAAAAACTAGAGAACATTTAAAACCTAATATTTATATCAATACAGAGTTTTTAAGTATTGGCTCATCTATACGAGGAGATATAATTATAGTTTGCAGAGAAAATGAAAACTTTAAATCATTAACAAAAGAACAAGCTATCAAGTATAGAGAATTTTTGAAAAGAGCTAGTTTTAACTATGATAATTTTGACGAAAACGGCAGATATATTACAAACTCAAAACAAAACTCTTTAAAAAGTAGAGGCAAGTTTATTATAGAAAAAGGAATTGGAGAAAATGATGTAGTTTCTCCAAAAGTTGAGAATAACGAGTGTTTTGAAACAAACGAAACTTTGAAAATGATTTTAGGAATACAAAGTATTATTTTGAAATTTATAAAAGATAATTCAAATTAAAGGAGTTTAAGAAATGAACGAAATAGATAATATAGCAATGAAAGTTGCAAATGAAATTGATACAGAAGATAAAAAAATAAATATACATTTACCAGCACCCCTAACCACCGAACAACTTATGGCTATACAAAGCATAAAAAGATTAAAAAACCCTTTTAAAATGTTAAGTGTAAAAGATGTTATGCAGGATTTGAATATTTGCGAAACGATAGCTTATAGAACTTTTAAAAGAGTTGATTTTCCCTCAATAAATATAGGGAAATCTAATCAAGTAATGTTACTTTCCTATCTTATTTGGAAAATGAGTAAGCGAGTTTAGGTGGTGGCAAATATGAGCAAAAACAAAAAAGAAAAAACTGGCAGTATTTATTTTGATACTACTAGGAAAAATTGGAGATGTATATATTATGTTTATGAAAGCAATACTGGAAAAGAAATTAGAAAAACAAAATCTTTTATGACAGAACAAGAAGCAAAGAACTTTTTAACAAGTATTCAATATCAAAAAGGCAATGACTTATTTATTAAAAACAATGGTATTCCACTAAATAAGCTTATGTTAGAAAATGCAAAGAAAAAATTAGAACTAAATCTAATTAGTGAAAGAACTTATGCAAGAATATTAGAAACTATTAAAAGTATTGAAAAAAATTCTATTGCTACGCAGAACATAGACGAAATAACAAGTAATGATATTCAAAATTATTTGAATACACTTAAAGATTACAGTAATTCAACTATCAAAAAAATAAAAGGACAGTTTTCACAAATTTTTAAGGAAAGTATGAATAAAGGCTATATAACACGAAACCCTATGTATGATGTTATAAAACCTAAAAGCACAAAAGATAAAAAAGTTGTTAGAGCATTACAAATTGAAGAACAGCAAAAACTTACTAATTACTTACTTAGCATTCCTGTTATAGACGAGCCATATAAGGTAGCTTATTTAATAGAAATGTATTTGGGTTTGCGTATTGGCGAAGTATTAGCATTAAAAAATACAGACATAGACTTACATAAGAATTTAATTACTGTAAATAAAACCTTAACAACTGATAAAAACCATAAAGTTATAATGGGAAATTCAACTAAAACTTATGCTGGAATTAGAGAAGTGCCTATCCCTACTTTTATAAGAGAAGAAATTATAAATCAAATGAGATTAGCTGAAAATAACAAAGATAAGCAATTATTTGTTGACCCCAAAGGAAATTATGTTAGACCTAACAATGCTAATAGAAGATTAAAAGAACTACTTAAACAAATGGGAATAACTGATATTACATCACATAGTTTAAGACATACTTATGGAACTAGATGTGTTGAAGCTGGTATGAGAGCCGTTGCACTTCAAAGACTTATGGGACATACTGATGTATCAATAACATTGAACACTTATACTTCTGTTTTCAACAAATATAAAGAGACTGAACTAGAAAAAGTTAATAATTATTATATGAATAATGATATTGTAAATGTCGATAATCTTCTAACTGAAAACAATAATTTTATTGAGGGTATTTCAAAGGAAAGTGAGGAAAAAGAAATTGAGTAAAGCTGATGTTATAAATAGAATAAATGGTTTAAATAAATATATGTTAGAAGATAGCGACAAAGAGTTATTACTTTTAAAACTATGTAATGATTATACATATAATAAAGCTATTGCAATTATTGATAAAAATGCAAAACATAAAGACTGGTATTCTGTTGATGACAAACATTGCTTTAAAACTTGGGACGAAGTTGAAGCATATATAGACGGAATTTGCAAAGGAAAAAATACTAGCTTTTATGCAGAACACGAAAGATAAATTTGTGAAATTGATTAAATTTTATTTAATTGATTTCACAAATGAAGTGGAAAGGTTTGGGAAACCGACAGAGGTTTCCCAAGTAACAAGATTATTGAAATAGTAATTAGTATAATTACATTATTTATTGGTATTCAAATGAATACAATAAATAATTTCAAATAATCTTGTAAGGGGTTATTAGGGGCTTGCCCTTAATCATACAGAACACTTTTAGCGATAGCGTATAAAAAGTGTTCTAGTATGTTCTAACACTGAAGTGACCCACAAAAGTTGGACAAGTGTCTATGCTGTTTTAGGGTAGAAATCCATTCTGTACTGAATTGGACTTTTACCATTTAGCCTTAACTTTATTCTACTATTATTGTAGTAATTTATATATTCATCTAGTTCTTGTCTAAACTGATTTATACTTTTGAATTCTCTGTTATAAAAGAATTCTGATTTTAATATACTAAAGAAATTTTCAGCACATGCATTATCTAAACAATTGCCTTTTCTAGACATGCTTTGTCTTATTCCTTTATCTTTTAAACGATTTTGATACCTTGTCATTTGATATTGCCACCCTTGGTCAGAATGCAATATTAAATTAGTATCATCTGGAATTTTAGCAAAAGCTTTGTCTAACATATCTTCTATTTGATGAAAATATGGTCTTTCAGATAGATTATAACTTATAACTTCACCATTATACAAGTCTATAATTGGTGATAAATACATTCGTGTATTTAATAAGGCAAACTGTGTAATATCTGTAACCCATTTTTGATTTGGTTTATTTGCTTTAAAATTACGATTTAAAAGATTTATAGCTACATAACTACCATAGCCGCCTTTATATGAACGATACTTTCTAATCTTAACAAATGACTGTATTTTAAGTTCTTTCATGAATTTATACACTGTTTTTCTGTTAAGTTTATAACCTCTATTATATAGTTCTAAAGTAACTCTACGATAACCATATCTACCTTTATTAGAATGATAAATTTGTTTAATTACATCTTTTACTTCTGCATATTTATCTGTTCTAGATAAAGTATTAATAATGTAATAATATGTACTTTTAGATAATTTTGCCTTTTGTAATAGAGCCGTTATTTTATATTTGTGCCTTAATTCGTAAACGGCTAATGCTTTTTCTTTTTTGGTTGGTTTATTCTTTTTTGAACTAAGGCATCTAATTTTTTTAAGTAGTCGTTCTCCATTCTTAAATCTTCGATTTCTTTTAAAAGTTCTTCTTTACTTTTATCTGTTAAATCTGAAGTATTGGGTTTTGAGCTTTTTCTCATTCTTTTATTTCGTTCTACTTGCATGTGATTAATTGCCATTGAGCGATTATTTAGCAAGTATTCACGACCTTTCTCGTCATACATTTGCTTCCATAATACTATGATTGTTGAAGAAGGCAATTTAAAATGCATTCTTGTCTTTTCAAAAGATAAATGGTTTGCATACATATATTCTACTACGCTAACCTTAAAATTTCCATCATATTTTCTAATTTTTTGTGGTTTTAAACCATCTTTACCAGAATTTCTGTAAAGATTACACCAAACTCGAATTTGTTCCTGATGGATATGATATTTTTGGGAAGCTTGTTTATATGAATGCTTACCTTCAATAACAAAATTAACAATTTCGAGTTTTAACTCAAAAGGGTGTCTAAACATACTGGTGGACCTCCATTCATACTAAATTTTAGTCCAATATTTTTGGTTCACCTCACACTTTTGTCTTGTGTTATATTAGCTGGCTTGTAAAGTATTAGAACATAAGCAATAGCCTACGAAGATTTACCCTAAAAAATAAAAAGGAGATTTTAAAATGTGAGTTATGCAATAATAAGAAATAAAAATTATAAAATGGGACAACTACCATATATTTATAGGCATAATGAAAGGAAAAATACTAACTATTCTAACAAAGATATAAATAAAAGTAATTCCATAAAAAACTACTCACTTAAAACTATAAATACATCATATCAAAAAGCATTTAATCTTCTAAAAGAAAAATACAAATTAAAAGGTCAAATAAAGAAAGTTAGTAATGTAATGTGTGAATTGATTATTACATCTGACAAAGATTTTTTTGAAAAAATTGGAGAACAAGAAACAAAACGATATTTTAAATTAGCTTATGACTTTGTTGTTAATTACAATAATTTAGGAGAAGAATTTATAGTATCTGCAAAAGTCCATAATGACGAAACTACCCCACATCTCCATATTGTATTTATACCAGTAGTTCATACAACAAATAAAAAAGGAAAAGAAATAAATAAAATAGCTTGTAGTGAGTTTTGGAAGGGTAAAGAAAGTTATAGAATTCTGCAAGATAGATTTTTCAAATATGTAACTGATAACGGTTTCGATTTAGAACGAGGAAACACAAAAGATAATGAACATATACCAATAGAAAAACTTAAAAAGATTACTAATTTTGAAGTACAAGAAATGTTTAAAGATACAAACTGTTTAGAACAAGAGAAAATAACTGATAATATTGAAATTATGAGAAATGAATATAAACGAGTAATAAATAAGTTTAATACACTTGCTAAACGATATACTAAAATTAAGAATATTGTTGAAGAAACAATGTATAAAACTGAACAGATACAAAAAGAAAACTATACTTTAAAGCAAGAAAACAAAGAATTAGAAAAAGAAGTTTTAACATTAAGAGATTATATTGATAAAACTTTTGAGTATGTTAGTTTATTATTTGACTTTTCAAAAGATAGATTAAAACGACTTGTAAATTCGTTTATATATGGCTTAAATAAGGAAAAATAATTGAAAGGTGGTAAATAATGAGTTTAAATGAAATAAAACAAAAACTTGAAACAAAAGAAGAAACTTTAGAAACATATACTGATTTTAAGAAAAGATATTACATATATAGAGTTGACGATATTGTAGGATATTTGCAAAGAGATAATACTGAATTAGATAAGCTATTTAAAGAAGAACAAAAAATGTTTAATGATTTAAAAGGACAACTAACACCAGAGCAACAAAAGTTATTATCAAATTACTCTGATAACTGGATATATATAATTAACGAAGAAGTTGAAGAATTAACAAAGCAAATATTAAATGATTTTGAAGAAGAAAGATAATTATATATAAATTACTTGAAATAAGGCTGTTTTTACAGTCTTATTTTTTTGTGTGCAACGTGTGCAATTATGTGTGCACGAAAATTTTTAACTAAAACTTGAAATAGCATATTTTAATATACTTTCAAAGATTATTTTGTGTGCAAATGCTGTGTGCATATTGTGTGCAGAAATAAAAAATTGACGAATAATTTTAAATAATTTTGAAAATAGATTGAATAACGAAAAATGATAAAACGCAGTAATATAAACACTTATAAATAATTTTGAATAAAAATAAAAACCACTGAATTTGGTTAAAATTCAATGGTTTTGGTGCAGATGGCCGGAATCGAACCGGCACGGTTTATTCAACCGCAGGATTTTAAGTCCTGTGCGTCTGCCAGTTCCGCCACATCTGCATAAATAACTGGCAGTCAGCAATCAACTGACAAGAGCTATTATACTATCTAAAAAATAATATGTCAATACTTTTTTTAAAATATTTTTATAGACTTTAAATTGTTG
>CAORJJ010000011.1:27356-36016 GCA_948517135.1 uncultured Clostridia bacterium
AATTATAAAATTTAATTTTGATAAAATAAAATTGTGTTTTATGGCGTTTTTTATCAATTTTCAATTAAATATTAAAAGTAATGTAATAAAATGTAGAAATTTGTTGTAAAGTTTTTGTAATAAATCTCGATTTAGGTATTGTATTAGCAAAATAAATGTGTTAAGATATGTAACTGTGTGATTTTTAAAAGCTGGCTTTTAGTTGAAAATACTAATAAAAACACAAATTCAAAATTTGAGTTGTTTGAACACACAAAAATGTTACATTTTGAATACAAAAGTTATACAATTGTAAAATGTGTTGTATAATCGGATAATTCGAATGTAAAAAAATACACTTGAAAAAATGAAAAGATTAGGAGAAGAGGACGTTGAAATTTAGAGATGTAATTTTAAAATATTATAAGATGGTATATCACATATCTTTAGAATACTTAAGAAGAAAAGAAGATGCAGAAGATATTGTACAGGAAGTGTTTTTTAAATATGCAAAATACATTAATGAGGAGAAGAAAACATTTGAAGATGAATTGCATGAGAAGTATTGGATAATTAGAATAACAATTAACTCATGTTGTAATTATTTAAAAGATCCTAAAAGAAAAAAAGATTTAGAAGATAAAAAAGATGTAATAATGAAAGATAATTTATTATTTGATGAAATTCAAAAATTAGAAGATATGTATAAAAGTGTATTTATACTTCATTATTTAGAAGATTTTAAAACTAATGATATTGGAGCTATATTAGAAGTTAGTGAAGAAACTGTAAAAACAAGATTGAAAAGAGCAAGAGAAAGCTTAAAAGATGGATTAAAGATAGAGGAATAATATACATGGAAAAATTTGAAGTAGAATTAAAAATAGTAAAAAATAAGATACATGAAGAAGATTTAACAGAAGATTTTAGAGATAAATTAGAAAGACAGTTATATGAAAAATATAATAATGCTAATGCAAATAAGATTAAATTTAAACTTTTAAGAAGGCCATTATTAGCTTGTAAAAATGTTGCAGCAGTATTTGTATGTTTTTTATTACTTTCTGGATGTGCATTTGCAGATGAAATTGAAGATTTAATAAAATCTATGTTTTCAAATGTAAGTCAAAATGCAGAAATTGCATATGAAGAAGGAAATTGTATTAAAGTAGATTCAGAATATCAAACATATGGGGATATTTCTGCTAATGTAGAGTATATATCATCAAAAGATAATGAACTATATATTGTATTTAATATTCGAACACAAGAAAATTTTGATAAGATATATTTAGACGGATTAACATTAGAGGATGAAAGTGGAGAAATAAAATACTTATATAGTTCATATGATGTAAAATTTGAGAATAAAAAAGAGTGCAAATTAATAGCAAAAGTATCTTTAAATAGCAATGAAAAGAAAGATATTGAGAGTTTAAAAATAACACTTAATAAGATTTTACTAAAAAATGGTGATAAAGTAAATATATGTGACAATAATTGGAAATTTGAGTTAAATTTATAAAATTAAAAGGCTAGGTATTAACCTAGCCTTTTTTAGTACAGAGGTGAAGAATTTATTTCCAAGAATAATATTTAAGATACAAATTTATGTGAGAATTGCTGTTATTGGATACTGAAAAATAATACCAGCCACGTCCTCCATCAAGCCAATCTTTTTTATAAGTTGACCCATTAATAGGTAAGTACATGTTTGCTATTAATCCATTATAAACATATTCTCTAAGTTCTATTTCAATTTCATCAGCGACAGTACCTCCAATAATATCAGTAGCATACGCTTCAAAAGCCATATACCGTTCTTCGACATAAAACTCGTCCATTTTAATAGTATTTCCTCTCAGAACTATGCGATCATACTCATCATATCTAAGTGGCATAATTCCATCATATGTTTCATTAGGTTCAATAGTAACTTCGATGGTGTGTTTTTCTGGTTCTCCAGTAGAAATTTTAGGTTCAGCAGCAAAAACAGTAGTCATGTTAGCCATGAGAAGAGTAATTGCCAAAATTAAACTAAGCATCTTTTTTATTTTTTTCATGTTGTAACCTCCATATAGTGTTTAAATTAAAGTGTTGCTCGTTTTTATCTCTGTACCAATTACGAAAGCTCACAAAGTGAAGTTTTCGAGTGAACGAATTATAGAATTATCTTAATTTTACTATGAGACGAGTGGTGCTAAGTGGCTTGTTAGAGAAAAATATGAAAAAGTACTTGAAATCTACATAAAAATCTGTTATAGTATTTAGGTATTAAAAAATCACACATGGATTGAGTTTTAAATTGTGCTATTGTTATGCACAGTAGTTGTTTAAAATGTGGAAATCTATGGAGGAGAAAAACAAATAAGGAGGAATTTAAAATGGCAGTAGTTGCAATGAAACAATTACTTGAAGCAGGTGTTCATTTCGGACATCAAACAAGAAGATGGGATCCTAAAATGGCTGAATATATTTTCCAAGCTAGAAATGGAATCCATATTATCGATTTACAAAAAACATCAAAAAAATTAGACGAGGCTTACAAATTCGTTAAAGAACAATCAGAAGAAGGAAAAACAGTTCTTTTTGTAGGAACAAAAAAACAAGCACAAGAATGTATTAAAGAAGCTGCTGAAAAATGTAATATGTACTATGTAGACCAAAGATGGTTAGGTGGTATGCTTACAAACTTCAAAACAATCGAAGGAAGAATCCAAAGATTAAAAGATTTAGAAACAATGCAAGAAGATGGTACTTTTGAAGTATTACCTAAAAAAGAAGTTAGCGGTTTAAAAAATGAAATGGAAAAATTAGAAAAAAATCTTGGTGGAATTAAAGATATGAAAGAAATGCCAGGAGTTATGTTTGTAGTAGATCCTAAAAAAGAAAGAATTGCTATATTAGAAGCAAGAAAATTAGGAATACCAGTTGTTGGTTTAGTAGATACAAACTGTAATCCAGAAGATGTTGATTACGCTATACCAGGAAATGATGATGCTATAAGAGCTGTTAAATTAATAGCTGATGTTATAGCAAATGCTGTTATAGAAGGAAGACAAGGAGAAGATGCAGAAACATCTTCAATGGAAGAAGTTGTTGATTCAGAAGAAGCTACAGATATCGAAGAAGTAGCTGCTAAAGAAGAAACAGTTGAAGAATAATATATAACTAAAAAAATAACAGAAGCGGACATTAAATAATATGTTTAAATCTAATATTATTATGTCCGTTTTTTTATAAAGAAAATAAACCACGAAAAGTGGAAAATAATAAATTTTATTTGGAGGTACTTAAAATGATAACTGCAGAATTAGTTAGAGAACTAAGAGAAAAAACAGGTGCAGGAATGATGGACTGCAAAAAAGTTTTAACAGAAACAGATGGAGATATGGAAAAAGCTGCTGAATTACTAAGAGAAAGAGGAATTGCAAAAGCTGCTAAAAAATCTGGAAGAGTTGCTGCTGAAGGTTTAGTTGCAACATATGTAACAAGTGATAGAAAAGTTGGTTCTATCGTTGAAGTTAATGCTGAAACAGATTTCGTTGCTAAAAATGATGAATTTGTTAACTTTGTAAATGATGTAGCTCAAATAGTTGCTGAAAAAAATCCAGCAGATGTAGAAAGTTTATTAGAAACATCTTACAAAGAAACAGGAAAAACAGTTAAAGAAATTTTAACTGAAAAAATTGCTACAATTGGTGAAAATATGACAATAAGAAGATTTGAAAGATTTGAGTCAACAGGTTTAGTTGAAAGCTATATTCATGGAGCAGGAAAAATTGCTGTATTAGTTGATTTTGCTAAAGGAGAAACAGAACTTGCAAAAGATGTATGTATGCAAATAGCTGCTGCAAAACCAGAATATTTAAATAGAGAAGCAGTTCCTCAAGATAGAGTTGAGAAAGAAATGGAAATTTTAAAAGCTCAAGCTATGAATGAAGGAAAACCAGCTGAAATAGCTGAAAAAATGGTACAAGGTAGAATTGGAAAATTCTATGGAGAAATCTGTTTATTAGATCAAGAATTCGTTAAAGATCCTAGCATAAAAGTTGGAGATTTAATCAAAAACAAAGGCGCTGAAATGGTTAGATATGCTAGATTTGAAAAAGGTGAAGGAATCGAGAAAAAAGAAGAAAACTTTGCTGAAGAAGTAATGAAACAATTACAATAAAAATAAAAAAGAAGCAAGAAATTGCTTCTTTTTTTATGAGATGGAAAATAATGAGACTTTTGTTGTAAGATATGAAAGAATTTGAATTATAGCACTTGAAACATTATGTAAATCATGATATGATTTACAATGTCGCACGAATATAAAAATCACATCATAAGGAGGTACTTAAAATGGAAGGTTTCTTGTTGTTTATTGTTATTTTGTTTTTTTTAGAATTCATTGTTAATATTGTAAATTCAATGTCAAAAGACCGGAACACAGGAATTCGACTTTTAGGTTATGTGATAGCCATAGTTTCTGCATATTCAGTACTGTGGCTGGTATTATTCTATTATTTTGGAATAAATTTGCTTAGAATGATTGTCCCCTAAGGGGGGCAATCTTTTTTTGTAAAATAATAGTAACAAATAATTTATATAAATTTATTGGTAATAATTATTTAGATAAGATATAATTTTCTAAATAATGTATTATGGGAGATAATATGAAAAAGAAAAAAATATTAATTTTAGTTTTTTTTGCTATTTTTTTACTATGCTTAGATGTTAAATCCTTTGCAGGACAGCAATCCTGGAATTCTATAAACTATGATGTTACTTTGAACTCTGATAGTACTATGGATGTAATTGAAACATGGGATGTAAATGTAAGTTATACTAATACTCTTTTAAAAAATTTTGATCTTAATCCTTCTAAGTATTCTGATATTACAAATGTTAGGGTATTTGAAATTATTAATAATGAACAAGTAGCATTACAACAAATTTTTGAAGAAAAGTACTATGTAGATAAAGGATGTTACTATGCTTTGCCAGTATCAAATAATCCTAGTAAATTTGAAATTGCATGGCATGTAGGACTAGATAATTCAAGTGATAACAAAATATATAAATTGCATTATACAATTAAAGATGCAACAAGAATTTATAAAGATTGTACTGAGTTTTACTGGCAATTTTTAGGAAGGAATAATTCAATTCCAGGAAAGAATATTACAGGAACAATAAAATTACCCAAAGAAGTAAGTGATATAGACAAATTAAAAGTATGGGCACATGGACCTTTAATTGGTGAAATAAATAGAGTTTCAGAAGATACTGTTTCATTTAATCTTCCAGAAATCCTAATAAATACAATGTTAGAAGTTAGAGTTGTAACAGAAGAAAATATTTATGAAAATTCAACTAATATTATAAATGAAGAGAAGTTATCATCAATATTAGAAGAAGAGAAGAAATGGGCAAATATTGCTAATTTTGAAAGAAATAAACCACGAATATATTATGCCATATTAATTTTTATTGATGTTATAGTTTTTATATATATGTTAATAAAAATAAAAAAGTATAAAAAATTAAAGAAAGTACTTGTTGAAAAACATCAAATTGATGTTGAACCAATTGAATATTTTAGAGAAATTCCTAATGAAAAAACATCAACTCCAGCAAGAGCAATGTTTTTATATACTTTTAAAAGTTCTAGTGCTAATATGCGTAAGTATGGAGATAATATATTAACAGCAATATTGTTGGGATTATCTTTAAAAAAAGTTATAAGATTTGAAGTTAGCAAAAGTAATGAAATAAAAATATTTTTTTGTAAAATAGATGATCAAGAATTAGTCGGAGAAGAATATGATGTATATGATTTTTTAGTATCAGCATGTAATTACATTGATAATAAAAGAGATTATATAACAATAAAAGAATTTTCGGATTATGCAGAACAGCATAATAAATTATTTCATAAACTTTTAAGTGGATTTGAATATTCTGCTAGTAATTATCATTCAGATTTTTTGAATACTGATATAAATAAACAACTTGATTGCACTGAAGTAAGTAAAAAAATTTCAAAAATTAGTAATATTTCATCGTGGTATTTTCTATTTTTGTTTATATTTTCAATGGGTGTATTTTCAGAATCAGAATTTAAAAAACTTTCTTTGGTATTTGTAGGTATATTTGGAATAATATTTTTTGGAAATATTATTTGTATAAAAATTTTAGAAAGTGCTTTAAAGAAAATGTCTGCTTTAACAGAAAAAGGTATGAAAGAAAGAAATCAATGGAAAGCTTTAAAAAAATATATGGAAGATTATTCATTGCTTAATGAAAAAACATTACCAGATATAATTTTATGGGAAAAGTTTTTAGTTTATGCAACAGCTTTTGGAATTTCAAAAGAAGTAATTGAACAACTAGAAATTGTTTGTCCAGATATGTTTAATAATGATAATGTGGATAGATATTCATATTGGAATTTTGTATCAAATTCAAGATATGGAACAAGTTTTTTAGATGATTTGAGTAATAAAATGGAGAATACATATAGAAATGCTGAAAGAAAATATCAATCAGAATTTGTTTCATATAATAGAACATATAGCAGTAGTGAAAGCAGGCATAGTAGTAGCAGTGGCTCAGGAGGAGGATTCTCAAGCGGTGGCGGAGGCCGGAGGACGGCGGAGGTAGCTGTGGGGGAAGATAAATAAATTAATATTGGAGGAAAAATGAAGATTAAAAATAAAATTATTTATTTAACATTATTTTTTGTATTAATATTTTTAATATTTAATGTTAAATCATATGCAGGAACACAGAGTTGGAATTCACTTGATTATGATGTTACTTTAAATTCAGATGGTAGTATGGATGTTGTAGAAACATGGGATATATATATAAGTGAAACAAATACAATATTTAAAGACATTCAAATTGATTCTTCTAAATATTCAGAAATTACAAATGTTAAAGTATCAAAAATTGATGGTATTGAAATTCCTTTAACTCAAATTTATGAAGAGCAATGGCATGTAGATACTGGATGCTATTATGCATTACCAATAGAGAATGGTGATAAATTTGAAATTGCATGGAATGTAGGATTAGATAATTCAAGCGGAACTAGGACTTATAAATTATATTATACAATTAAAGATGCTGTAAAAGTTTATGATGATTGTACAGAATTGTATTGGCAATTTTTAGGAACAGATAATGAAATTACTGGAAAGAACATTACAGGAACTATAAAATTACCTGAACCAGTTAGCAATATAGAAAACCTTAGAGTATGGGCACATGGACCATTAGAAGGTCAAATTGATAGAGTATCTAAAGATACTGTTAAATTTTCTGTACCTAAAATAAGTAGAAATACAATGTTAGAAGTTAGAGTTGTTACAGAAGAAAATATTTATAAAGAAAATATTAATTATTATGAAAATTCAAGAACACTAGCATTTATTTTGAAGGAAGAACAAGGATGGGCTGATGAGGCAAATGCTGAAAGAGAAAATGCAAAATTAATGATGAAAGTCGCTAAAATAATTATTGTAATAATAATTATTTTAAATATATTTATTGTATTAAAATATAATAAAAAGGTTAAAGAATTTAAAGAAAAAGGAAAAGAATTAGAAGCAAAATATAATTATCCAGATTACGATATAGAGTATTTTAGAGAAATACCAGATGAGGCAAATGCAACTCCTGCAAGATCTTTATATATGCGTAATTTTTCGATAAATAATTCTAATATTACTTATAATATTGATAAAATATTTTCAGCAACAATATTAGATTTATCCTTAAAAGGGTTAATAGAATTTGAACCATTAGATAAAAACGAAGTTAGAATAATTGTAAAACCAGATGCTAATGGAATTCAAATATCAGAAGATGAAAAAGTAGTATATAGTATATTAGTAAATGCTTGTGGTTCAAAAGGAAGTACAACAGTTAAAGAATTTGAAAAATATGCAGGAAAAAATTATGATGATATATATCCTAAATTACAAAAATTACAAAATATTGTAGAAAAATATGAAGAATCTTGTGGAAAAATTGATGAAAAAAGAAAAAATGCATCTAAGTATTGGAAGAACGAAAAAAATAAATATGAGCTAATATTAATATTATTAATTGTTTTTATATTTACTTGGCCACTGTTTGGATTTCATATAGGGATAATAAGATGTATAATTGAACTTTCTAAAAATGTTAAAAGAATTTCTATTCTTTCAGAAAATGGAAACTTAGAGATGAAACAGTGGAAAGCTTTAGAAAAATATATGAAAGATTATTCATTATTAAAGGAAAAGAAAGTTCCAGATATAGTATTGTGGGAAAAATTTTTAGTATATGCAACTGCATTTGGAATATCAAAGCAAGTAATTAAGCAATTGAAAATGGTTCATCCAGAAATGTTTGGAATTGATAACACACAAAATATGCATAGGTATGCATATTGGTATATAATATCAGATTCAAGATATGGAGATAATTACTTCAATAATTTTAATAGTGGATTATCAAATGTATATTCAAATGCTTCATCAGCATATAGTATTGCACATTCTTCAAGTAGTAGTGGAAGTGGTTTCGGCGGAGGCTTCTCAGGAGGTGGCGGAGGCCGGAGGCGGTGGAGGCGGCTGTGGTGGTCGTTAAAGCCAAAAATAAAAGTGAAATTTAGGGCTTATCCTTAAATTTCACTTTTATTT
>CAORJJ010000012.1:0-652 GCA_948517135.1 uncultured Clostridia bacterium
ATCATATAGACATAACAAAAATTATATTATAAAATCATTGAATAATATAAATTATGATAAGCTGTATAGGAGAAAATTATGTTTCCAAAGAGCATAAATAAATATATAAAGAATCTTAATTATACTATTGATACAATAGGGCGTAGTGAAGACGAAGTATATAATTTTGAAGATAAATATATATTAAAAGTATCTGTTGATAAGAATCGATTATTAAGGGAAAAAGAAAGAATAGATTTCCTTAATTTTAATAATATACCAGGAAGTAAGACTATTTGTTATGTAGAAGAAAACCAAAAATATTATTATTTAAGAACTTGCATTAATGGAGAATCTTTAATTAGTAGAAGATTTATAAATAATCCAGATTTATTAGTAGATGTTTTAGTTAAAGTAATAAAAGTGTTAAGAGAGTTAGATAGTATAAAATGCCCATTTAATTCAACAGATAATATAGGAAATGATTTTGTACATGGAGATTTATGCCTACCTAATATTTTTGTAAATAAGGATAATGAATTTATAGGATTTATTGATTTAGATAATTCAGGGATTGGGGATAAATGGTACGATTATTCGTGGTTATTATGGAGCTTAGAATATAATTTGAAATCTAATAAGTATAATAATATTTTATTAAATAAACTTAAAT
>CAORJJ010000012.1:661-2675 GCA_948517135.1 uncultured Clostridia bacterium
AGAAAAATATGATATGTATATTCCAAAAGATTATTGTAAACATAAATAAAAGGAGAGAATATAAATGAAAATTTTATATGGAACAGGAAATAAAGATAAAATTCAGGCAATGAAATCAATAGTAAAGTCACATAATTTTGATGCTGAGATATATACATTAAAAGATATTGGCTTTAATGAAGATATAATTGAAAATGGAAAGACTTTTGAAGAAAACTCAGAAATAAAAGCAAGAGTTATACAAGAATTTTGTAAAAAGAATAATATATTAGATAAAGTTATAATTACAGATGATGCAGGAATTTGCATTGATAAATTAAATGGTGAACCAGGAATCTATACAGCAAGATATGCTGGTGAACATGCTACTCAAGAACAATGTATAAATAAAGTATTAGATAAGTTAAAAGAATATACAGATATGAATGATAGAACTTGTAAATTTGTATGTGTTTTAACTGCAATATTACCAAATGGAAATAAAGTTGTTGCAAGAGGCGAATGCAATGGAAAAATTGCATTAAAACATGGAAAACTAGGTGGTTTAACATATGGGCCTATATTTATACCAGATGGATTTGAAAAGCCGATGGGAGATATGGACGAAAGCCAATATGCTTCTGTACATAATCATAGAGATACTGCAATGAATGAATTGATGATTAAGTTTAAAGAATTAGGATATTGATAAAAAGCCTTAAAAAAATAAGGCTTTTTACTTTTTTAAAAATACCGAACAAATGTATTGACAAAAAATAAAATTGTTATATAATAGTTATATCTAAAACGAACACATGTTTAAGGAGTGATTTTTATGATTAATACTTTACATATAAAAAACATAGGAATAATAGATGATATAACAATAAATCTTAATGAAGGTTTTAATGTATTAACAGGAGAAACTGGTGCTGGAAAAACTTTAATAATAGGATCTTTGCAAATTTTGGCTGGTGGAAGATTTTCTAAAGATATGATAAGAAATGGAGAAAATATTTCTTATGTAGAAATGGATGCATATATACCTAATATGGGATATGAAAATGATACTGTAATTGTTTCTAGAGAAATAAATATAAAAGGAAAAAATACTTGCAAAATAAATGGAAGATTAGTTACAGTTAGTGAATTAAAAAATTTTATGAATAATATTATAGATATACATGGTCAGAACGATAATCAATCAATATTAGATATTAGTACACATATAGATTTGCTAGATGAGTATGCTTATACAGAAATTAAAGATGTAAAAGATAAATATAGTAAATTATTTGAAGAATATTCAAATATAAAATTAGAAATAGCTCAAAATTATGGAGATGATAAAGAAAAGCAAATAAAGCTAGATTTACTAAATTATCAAGTAAATGAAATAGAAAATGCAAATTTAAAAAGTCGGTGAAGAGGAAGAATTAGAAGAAAGAAGAAATGTAATAATGTCTTCAGAAAAAATAACACTTAATTTAAGTGATGCAGAAAATAAGTTAAATGATATTGCGATAGATAGCATAAATATAGCAATAAAGGATTTAGAGAAAATAGAAAAATATAATGAAGAATATTCAAAAATATTAAATAGATTAAAAGATAGTTACTATGAAGTTCAAGAGGCTGCTAGAGATATCAGTTATTTGAATTCAGATATGTACTTTGATGAAAATGAACAGAATGAAATAGAAGAAAGATTAAATTTAATAAAGTCATTAAAAAGAAAATATGGAAACGATATAGAAGAAATTTTAGAATATAAAGAGAAACTAGATAAAGAAATTTATGATATTGAAAACTTAGAGGGATATATAAATACATTAAAGAAAAAAATGAAACACTTAGAAAATGAAATGTATGAATTATCACAAAAAATGAATGTAATAAGAAATGAATATGCTCAAAAATTATCTTTAAAAATAAATAAAGAATTTGAAGAATTAGAAATGAAAAACGCTAAATTTTCTGTAAAAATAGATTATTCAAATGAGAAAAAGTTTAATAAAAATGGGCTAGATAAAAT
>CAORJJ010000012.1:2685-35859 GCA_948517135.1 uncultured Clostridia bacterium
TCAAATTATTACAAATATCGGTGAGGAACCAAAATCTTTAATAAAAATTGCTTCTGGTGGTGAAATGTCAAGATTTATGCTTGCTATAAAAAGTGTTTTGGCAGATGTTGATAAAATTCCAGTAATTATATTTGATGAGATTGATACTGGAATTAGTGGAATTGCAGCTAATGCAACAGGTGAAAAAATAAAAACAATTTCTAAAAATCATCAAGTAATTTGTGTAACACATTTGGCTAGTATTGCAGCAAAAGGTGATTATAATTATTATGTTTGTAAAGAAATAGATAATAATAAAACTAAAACAAAGGTAAATTTATTATCAGAAAAAGAAGTTTTGGAAGAAATTGCAAGAATTTCTAGTGGAAGTGTTACTAATATTTCTATAAAACATGCAAAAGAATTAAGAAATAGAAAATTAAAAGAAATCGCATAGCGATTTCTTTTTTTAAATTAACATAAATTGACTATTGCACTAATTATTGGTATAATATAAATAGCAGTTTTTTTGCAAAAAATAAAAAGTGAGAATTTCACTGAGTTATGGAGGTTACAATATGAAACAATCAACAGGTACGCCGTTATTTCGGAATTGTCCTAATGCGGATATCTTTAATGGAAACTTGGAGTCAGATTGCAGGCGATGTGAGTTGTATGAAGATTGCATAAGAAAAAAGGTAATAAAAATGTCTCAAAAAAGACATAAGTTAAAAGTAAGAGAAGGAAAAATTATTATTGCATTTTTTTCGATCGTTGCAGTTTCTTTTACAATAATATTACATAGTATATCATTTGCCATGGAAAATGATGTTCAAGTAGAAAGCGAGGTAGAAGTAAGAGAATATAGCATTGTAGAGTTAGAAAAAATTGAGATAGAAGATTATGCTTCTGAAGGTAAGAGTGAAACAGTTGATAAAATTGAACACTTTGAAGAAGTAAAAGAAGAGATACAATGTGAAGACACTGAAGAAAAGGTGCCTGAACCTACAATCTCAGCATATGAACCGGGAACAGTTTATTATTACAATATTTCGAGTGAAGATAAGTTATATATTGCGAAAGTGTTGTATAAGGAAGCAAGAGGAGAGATATATGAAGGGATAGTAGCTGTTGCATGCACAGTATTGAATCGGTATTATTCTGGAGATGCAAGATTTGAGCGCGACAGTATTTATTCTGTAATTACTCAGTCTGGAGCTTATGCATCAATTGATGACGTTACAATTGACATGGTAAAAGAGATACCAAAGCTTGAGCAAGCGGTCGAAGATGCATGCCTTGGATGGGATCCAACTAGAAAGATGTTTGCAGAAGGAGCATTGTTCTTTTATGCTCCTGGAGAATTAGAAGGATATCAAAAAGAAATAAGGGAAGGGATACAAGTATTACAAATAGGAAATCACAATTTTCACAATGATTTTAATGAGTAGTATTATAAATCTCCAAAAAAAGTCGATTACTAATGCAATATTTAGTAATCGATTTTTTTATTTTACTAGGTCATGCACTAAATTTGATAATAATCATATAATTAATTATAATTCAAGTTTAGAAATTTGGAGGTAAATAGATGTTTATTTTTTCTTTACCCAATATAATGATGTTTACACAGATTATATTTGGCGTTGGATATATACAAAGTGGAAATTTATTCCCAGAACCTTTAACTCAAGATGAAGAAAAAATTTATTTAGAGAGAATGAAAAATGGTGACGAAGATGCTAGAAATATATTAATTGAACGAAATTTAAGATTGGTAGCACATATATCAAAAAAGTATTCTTCTACTAATGTAGATCAAGACGATTTAATTTCAATTGGGAGCATAGGATTAATAAAAGGAATTAATAGTTTTGACATGGATAAAAGTTTTAAATTAGCTACATATATTGCCAAGTGCATAGAAAACGAGATTCTAATGTACTTAAGAAGTAATAAAAAAAGGGCATATGATTTATACTTAAATGAACCAATAGGAAAGGATAAAGATGATAATGAAGTTACATTACAAGAGGTTTTAGAAAATGATGATAAAAATATAGAAGATATTGTAGATTTAAAATTTAAAATAAAGAGATTATATGAAAAAATGAAAAAAACATTGAAAGAAAGAGAAAAATTAATTATTGAATTAAGATTTGGTTTGAATGGTAATAAACCAAAAACTCAAAAAGAAATTGCCAATATGATGAATATTAGCCGTTCTTATGTATCAAGAATTGAAACAAAAGCAATTGGAAAGTTATCAAATGAGCTTAAACATGAATAAATTGCTAAATTATTTGAAAAATGTTATAATAAAATTAGGTTAATATTGTTTTGCATATTATAGAAAGGAGCCTAATATGAAAAATTTTTCTAAGGCAACAAAATTTTGTCGGCGATTGACAAAAGCACTTCTAATGGCAATTGCTGTTATCTTTTTATTTGTAACTGCTAACCTGCTCTATGTCAATTATAAGAACGTAGAAAATCCTAACTTCACAGAAGGAGATTTAAAAGTTATTATGATTGATGTTGAAAATGGAGACTGTTTTTTACTTCTGCAAGATGATGAAGTATTTTTAGTAGATACTGGTTTCTTTTTAACATATCCTAAAGTTAATAGGGTGCTGGAAGAAAACAACGTCAAGAAAATTGACCATTTAGTTATAACTCATCCTCATAGAGATCATGCAGGCGGAATTTTCGGATTGCTGTTAAAATATAGAGTTGATAACATATATATGTCTGACTCTGTAAAGAATATGAAAATGAGTCTTCAAGACGCGTTATTCTATTTTCCAATGTCTGCTATGATTAACTATAATGACATATTTGCTAAAAATATCAAACAAGTAGAGAATTTTCAGTTTTCAAATTCTAAAGTAGAGTTTTTAGGCCCACCTGAAAAAAATTACACGAAAATGAATAATTATTCGTTAGTGTTTAAAGTGATTTATGGGAAAAGAAGTATACTATTTACTGGTGATATGGAATGTCTTGTTGAACGTGAATTATTAAATGCTGGAGTTGATGTGTCTGCTGATATATTAAAAATCGGTCATCATGGAAGTAATACTTCAACAAGTAAAGAATTCTTTGAGGCAGTAAATCCCAATTATGCAATTGTTTCATGTGGTAATGGTAAGAACAATAATTATGGTCATCCAGTTGAAAGAATCATGAGATATTTAAAAGAAAGTCAAATTCCACTTTACAGAACTGATGAATTAGGTGATGTAGAATTTGAAATTACTGGAAGTAGTATAAGAATGATTCAGGAAGCAGGAGACTATAAAACGGGAAGGCAATTGTTAGAAGAAATAAACGAACTGAAATTAACCCAAAAAATGTAATACTAAAAAGGGTGACCTTAGGGTCACCCTTTTTAGGCAGTATTTTTTTAAAACTATTTTTTTTGAACTGATGAAGTTATTTTATGAATAATAAATGCTACAAACCATATAACTAAAGACATCGGCAGTAGTATAATAATTGCTAATACTCCCATCAATATAGGGAAGATCATAAGAGAAATCAAATCTTTAATGAAATGAGAAGCAAAGCTCTTGCATTCTCTATGGATTGTGATATCAGAATCTGATGCTCCAAGAGAAGTTATATATACACTTACTGAAGTATTATTTTCTCCATAAATGCAAAAATTTAGATCATTGGTATAACTTGAGTAGTTAGTTATAATGTACCTGTACTCAGATTCAAAATTCTCATGTTCTTTTAAGAGAGTGAAAATCCGGTTGGCTTCAGTTTCGAGTTGCTTATAACTTTCCTCAGGATAGTGGAGTGTATTATTCCAGCCACCTTTATAGGTATAATATCCTATACAGATAACTAATGAAATCAAAAATAAACAACCAAAAATCCGAAGTGTTTGACTCCAACAAAGTTTACATGCATTTTTTATTTCTTGATACATATGATACTCCTTTCTAATTAGAAAACAATAGTGACATATATTTTTCTACTGAGATACTGCAAACTCAGAAATAATGTTAACATAAATAGTATAACATGCTTTGAGACAATATTCAAGGATAATAAGTGTGATTAATTGAAATATCATAAAAATACTGTTATAATATAAAGTCTAAAGAAAGAAGGTAACTAATATGGATTTAAAAATATTAGAAAAATGTACTTTATGTCCTCATGAATGTAATGTAAATAGATTAGATAATGAGATTGGAAGATGTAAAGCATCAAATAAAGTAAAAATAGCATTAGCAAATTTGCATTATTATGAAGAACCATGTATAAGTGGTGAAAATGGATCAGGAACAGTATTTTTTTCAGGATGTAATATGTCATGCAAATTCTGTCAAAACTATAAAGTGAGCCAAGAATGTTTAGGAAAAGAAATAGAAATAGAAAATTTGGCAGAAGAGTTTTTAAGACTTCAAAATGAAAAAGCCAATAATATTAATTTAGTAACTGGTTTTATGTACATACCTCAAATAATAGAAGCAATAAAACTAGCTAGAAAAAATGGACTGAAAATTCCAATAGTTTATAATTCAAGCGGATATGAAAAAGTAGAGAGTTTAAAATTACTTGAGGGATATATAGATGTTTATTTGCCAGATTTTAAATATTTTGATAATGAACTTGCCAAAAAACTATCAGGAGTAGATAATTATAAAGAAATTGCAGAAAATTCAATAAAAGAAATGTATAGACAAGTTGGAAAACCAGAGTTTGACGAAAATGGTATTATAAAAAAAGGTATGATAATTAGACACTTAGTTTTGCCAAATCATATAGAAAATAGCAAAAATATTTTAAAATGGTTTAAAGAAAATATAGATGAAAATGTTTATTTGAGTTTAATGGCACAGTACTTTCCTACATATAAAGCTTTAGAAATGGATGATATAAATAGAAAATTAAATATTAAAGAATATGAAGAAATTACACAATATGTTTTTGATTTCAATTTTAATGGATATATGCAAGATTTGGAAGATAACGAAGAACAATATGTTCCAGATTTTGAAGAAAATAATAAAAAAAAATTGTGAAAAACTCACAATATTAATTAATTATAGCACATTTTTATAATTAATTCAAATAGTCTATTAATATGAAAAAAGTAGATAAAAAGAATAGTAATATAAAAATTAGAGATAATATGAATTAAATTAGAAAAAATGGTAAAAAATAAATTTGAAAGTATAAAAGATATATGGTAATATATAAATACAATATAAATTAAATAATAATTTTCCCTGCGTAGTGCGTATAGACAGAATTTTTAGAACCTACAAAGTTTTGGATAAGGGAGCCTCATCTCTGAGTATGGCGTGTATGCTTGCATTTATGTAAGAAACCCAGGAATATTTAGGACGGCACCCACCTGTGAGAGTACAGGTCCATAAAAATTCTTTTCACCTTACGGCTTAGACGTGGGGTTTTTTTATGCTTATGTGGAGTTATATTCATTGCATTTTTTCATAAAATGTGATAAAAATATTGATAATACTTAGTAATATTTTTTTGGAGAAATATATATGGAAAATAAAGATAAAACAGCATATCATATAACTAAAAAATCAAACTTAGCTCACATACAAAAATTTGGTTTAGAACCTAGAATAGGACGTAGAAGTAATAGTGTAAATGAATATAAAAAATTATTATGTTTTACTACTAGTTTAAGAGCTATACCTACATGGAAAAATAGATTATATGAAAAAGTTCCATTTGATGATTTAATAGTTTTAGCATTTGACTTAGAAGGAATAGAGTATATACAAAGACATGATAGCGCTGGAGATTTTTTTACTGAGAGTAAAATTTTACCAGAGAATGTAAGATTAGTTCAACTTGTAGAAAAATCAAATACTCAAAATAATGTATCTTTAGAAAACTTAAAAGATAGTTTAAGTGATAGTGAAGAAAGTCAATATCAAGTATTAGAAACTAATATTACAGAACTAGAAGTAGAACCAGAAATTTTTGATAAAGAAAAGGTTATAGACGAATTAGCTGAATATGAACATAAAAAATGGAGTGAATGCCAAGATAGAATACATTGGCACGCCAAAATAAATATAGATGGAACACTTGAGATTGCTGAAGAAGACGTAGAATCTATTAATAAATATAGCCAACTAGATTATAGCCAAACAGATGAAGTATATAAAAAAGAAACCAAAAAAGTAGTATTAGAAACTTTTTATATTATGCAAGATGCTGGAATAACAAGACAATTAGGTCTAGCTGATGATGAAATTATTAGAGCACTTGAAATTGCAGAGCATAATAGAAGAAATAATTGGAATGAATATATGTTAAGCCTTTGTACTCATCAGGATGGTAAATATATTATTCCAGCTCAAAGAGTAAAATGGTGGGAAGATGAAATTAGGACACCATATAAAAATTTAAGTGATAAGTTAAAAGAATATGATAAAATAGAAGTTTATAATATTTTTTCTGAAATTGAAAAACACAAAAATAAAGAAAGAACAAATTATGATATGCCAAATGATGATGGTAGATAATAAAATGAAAGTGTGATTTTATGAAAATAAAAGATATTTTAAAAAATGGAATTGAAAAATTAAAACAAGCAAACATAGAAGATGCATCATTAAAAGCAAAAATCTTGTTATCTCACATTTTAGGCGTAACTAAAGAGTATTTAATAATTCATGGAGAAAATGAAATAAATGATAAATTATCTAATTTATATTTAGAAAAAGTAGAATTACTAAAAAATCATGAACCAATTCAATATATTATAAATAACCAAGAATTTATGGGATTTAATTTCTTTGTAGATAACAATGTTTTAATACCACAGCCAGATACAGAAAATCTAGTTGAAGAAGTTCTTGCAATTATAAATTCTTTGAAAAAAGAGTTTGTTGAAAAAAATATGTATGTGCTAGATTTATGTACAGGAAGCGGAGCAATTGCTATATCATTATCTAAAATTTTAGATTCAAACAGAATTTTAATTTATGGTACTGATATAAGTGAAAACGCTTTAAAAATAGCAGAGGAAAATGCTATGCAAAATTGTAGTAAAGTTGTATTTTTTAAATCAGACATATTTAAAAATATTAATGAATCATATAAGTTTGATATTATTGTATCAAATCCACCATATATAGAAACAAAAACAATAGAAATACTTTCAGAAGAAGTAAAAAAGGAACCACATATAGCTCTAGATGGAGGAGAAGATGGATTATATTTTTACAAAGAAATAATAAATAATGCAAAAAAATATCTAAATCCAAATGGATACTTAGCTTTTGAGATTGGATATAATCAAAAAAGTGCAGTTCAAGAATTACTAGATAAAAATGGATATAAAAATATTTATTCAAAAAAAGATTTGTCAGGAAATGATAGAGTAATAATAGCTCAAATTTAAAGTAGGGGAATGAAATAAAATGTCTTTTTCATCAGATATAAAAGAAGAATTAAGTAAAGCTAATAATTGGAAAGATATCCGGAAATCTTGAAGCAGAATTTCTAGGATATATTTTAACAGGAAATACAACGAATAATGATAATATATTAGAATTTGTTACTGAAAATGAATTTACTATTGAAAGATTTTATAGAATTCTTTTTAGTTTGCAAATTGAATATGAACCTTTAATAAAAGGAAAAACATTTGTTGCAAGAATTAAAAATCAAAATATTGAAAAGTATATGCATCTTAAAATAACATCTCCTCAAGAGATTCAGAAATCAATTGTAAAAGGTGTATTTATGGGAGCTGGCTCTATAACAAATCCTGAAAAACAATATCATTTAGAAGTTATTTTCCAAGAAAAAAATAATGCAGAATATATTTTGAATATATGTAAAAGTTTTGGAGTATATTTAAAAATTTTAGAGCAAGATAAAAAAATAATATTATATATAAAAGATGGAGAAGAGATTTCTAAATTTTTAGCGTTAATTGGAGCTAGTCAAGCAATGTTATCTTTTGAAGATATTAGAATAACTAAAGAGATAAAAAATAATGTTAATAGATTAGTAAATTGTGAAACAGCAAACTTGAATAAGATTGTTAATGCATCAGTAAATCAAATAAATGATATAAAATTAATTCAAAAACTTAATAAATTTGAAGAAATGCCAGATTATTTAAAAGAAATTGCAATTTTAAGATTAGAAAATCCCGATGATAGTTTAAAAGCTTTAGGAGAAAAATTAGAAAATCCAATAGGAAAATCTGGTGTTAATCATAGATTACAAAAAATTCATGAATATGCAGAGGAGCTTAAGAATGGATAGATTTGGAATATATGTACATATACCATTTTGTGTTAGTAAATGTAAATATTGCGATTTTGTATCATTTCCATGTATGGAGAAAATTGATAAATATTTTGATGTTTTAATAAAAGAAATAAAAAGTAAAAATGTATATGGTACAAAAGAAGTTACAACAATTTATATTGGTGGTGGTACTCCATCAGTTCCAGATTCTAAATATATAGTAAAAATTATTGAAACTATAAAAGAAGTTTTTAAAGTTTCGAAAAATGCTGAAGTAACAATTGAAGTAAATCCAGGAACTGTAACCAAGGAGAAACTTATTGATTACAAAAATTCAGGAATAAATAGAATAAGTATAGGACTACAATCAACTAATAATGAAATTTTAAAACTAATTGGTAGAATACATAATTATGAAGAATTTCTAAATACATATAATTTAGCTAAAGAAGTTGGTTATAATAATATAAATGTAGATTTAATGTTGGGAATTCCAAATCAAACAGAAAGTGATGTAATTGATAGTATAAACAAAGTTATTAGCTTAAATCCAAAACATATTTCAATATATTCATTAATTGTAGAAGAAAATACTGAGATTCAAAGATTGATTGAAAGTGGAACTCTTACTATGCCAAGTGAAGAGGATGAAAGAAATATGTATTGGAAAACTAAGACTATTTTAGAAAAAAATGGATTTATACAATATGAAATTTCCAATTTTGCAAAAAAAGGATATGAATCAAAACATAATTTAGATTGTTGGAATCAGGAAGAATATATCGGAATGGGACTTGCGTCACATTCTTATTTTAATAGAAAAAGATTTTCTATTATTGACAAATTAGATAAATATATCGAAAATGAGAATTGTTTAGAAAAAAATATAATAATTAATGAAGTTCAAGGAAGGGAAAGTCAGGCTAAAGAATATATGCTAATTGGACTTAGAAAAATAAGTGGAGTTTCAATATCAAAATTTGAAAAAAAGTTTAGAATAAATCCTTTATTTTATTTTAGATTTGAAATCAATAATCTTGTAGAAAAAGGCTTAATTGAAGTGGATTTAGACAATATAAAATTAACTAAAAAAGGATTAGATTTTGCTAATATAGTATTTGAAGAATTTGTATAAAAATTACTTGACAAAGAGAAAATAAAGTTATATTATATTAGCAGTCGAAAATAAAGTTTGCTAAAATTAACTCAGAATTAAATGAAGGGGTTAATCATGGGGGAAGAATTAGATAAAAGAAAAAGAAAAATTCTGCAAGCAATAGTAGAAGAATATATTGATACCGCAGAACCAGTTAGTTCAGGTAATCTAGTTAAGGAATTAGAATGTAGTAGTGCCACAATTAGAAATGAAATGGCAGAGCTTGAAAAAATTGGCTATATAGAAAAACCACATACATCAAGCGGACGTATTCCTTCCCAAAAAGGTTACAGATATTATGTTGATGAACTAGTTAGAGATGACAAATTAAGCAAGAAGGAAATGGAAATAATTAAAGAAAGATTAGAAACAAGAGTAAATGCTTTAGAAGACCTAACCAAAATTGCTACAACAACATTATCAGAATTAACTCATTATACAACAATATCTGTTTCGCCAGATATGCATAATCATACTATAATAGATATAAAATTTGTTTTATTAGGAAGTAGAGTCTTAATGGCAGTCATTCTTACTGATTCAGGAATAATTAGAGAATCTATAATTAAGTTTGATGAAGATTTAGATGAGTCTCAAGTTGAAGATTTAACTTATCTATTTAGAAACAAATTAGTTGGAATGCCATTAGAAACAATAAATTCTCCAATAGAGGAATTTATTATGGCAGAAGTAAATACTGGAATAAATGTTATAAAGAAAATTATTGAAGAAATAAATAGAATAATTTTAAAATCAAAACAAATTTATTTAGATGGTGCTAATAATGTAATGGATATGCCAGAATTTAAAAAGGTTGATGTTGCAAAAGACTTTTTAAATGTCCTAGATGCAAAAGATTTAGTTGCTGATGTTTTAAATGCTGGTATGGCAGATAATATTAACATTTATATTGGTGAAGAAACAGAAAAAGAAGAATTAAAAAACTTTAGTATAGTTACTTTTAATCATTTATTAGAAGATAAAGATATTGGTACAATAGGAATAATAGGTCCTACAAGAATGGATTATTCAAAAATAATTTCAGTAATGAAATATATAAGTAAAAAATTAAATGATGATTTTAAAAAAGGAAAATACTAGGAAAGTGAGGATTAGTTTTGGATAAAGAAAAAGAAGAAGTAGTAAATAATGATGAAAATATTGAAACTGTAAATCAAGAAATACAAAAAGATAACAATGAATATGAAGAACTTAATGATAGATATAAAAGACTATTTGCAGAATTTGAAAATTACAAAAAAAGAAGTCAAAAAGAAAAAGAAAGCATTTATGGTATGATTACAGGTGATGTTGTTTCATCAATGCTTCCTGTAATGGATAATTTAGAAAAAGCAGCAGAGGCAAAATCAAATGATACACAATATCAAGATGGTGTAAAACTTGTTGCAAGACAATTTCAAGAAGCATTAAAAAGTTTAGGATTAGAGGAAATTGAAACAATAGGTCAAAGATTTGATCCTGAATTTCATGAAGCTGTTAGTCATATAGAAGATGAAACAAAAGGAGAACAAGAAATTGTTCAAGAGTATAGAAAAGGCTATAAGATTGGAAATAAGGTAGTTCGCCATTCTATGGTTATTGTAGCCAATTAATATAAATTAAGTTAATAATATAAAATTATTATATATAAACTAATGAAAAAATCAAAATATTTATATTTTGTCAAACCTATTAGGGGATAGAAAAATTATTATTAGAAAATAAAGGGAGGATTTTCAAAATGGGAAAAATCATTGGTATTGATTTAGGTACTACAAATTCTTGCGTTTCTGTTATGGAAGGTGGAGAAGCAGTTGTTATACCTAATGCTGAAGGAAACAGAACAACACCATCAGTAGTTGCATTCTCTAAAAATGGAGAAAGATTAGTTGGACAAATTGCAAAACGTCAAGCAGTTACAAACCCAGACAACACAGTTATTTCAATTAAAAGAAAAATGGGAACAAACGAAAAAGTAAAAATAGAAGGAGATGAATTTTCTCCACAAGAAATTTCTGCAATGATATTACAAAAATTAAAATCAGATGCAGAAAATTATTTAGGAACAACAGTTACACAAGCTGTTATAACAGTACCTGCTTACTTTAGTGATAGCCAAAGACAAGCAACAAAAGATGCTGGAAAAATTGCAGGATTAGAAGTTCTAAGAATTATAAATGAGCCAACAGCAGCAGCTTTAGCTTATGGTATGGATAAAGAAGATCAAGATCAAAAAATAATGATATATGACTTAGGTGGAGGAACATTTGATGTTTCTATACTAGATATAGGAGATGGAGTTTTTGAAGTTTTATCAACAAATGGTAACACACATTTAGGTGGAGATGATTTTGATGAAGCAATTATTAATTATTTAGTAAGTGAATTTAAAAAATCAGATGCAATAGATTTATCTGCAGATAAAATGGCAATGCAAAGATTAAAAGAAGCAGCTGAAAAAGCTAAAATAGAACTTTCAGGTATGCAACAAACACAAATAAATTTACCATTCATTACAGCAGATGCTTCAGGACCAAAACACTTAGATATTACATTAACAAGAGCAAAATTTGAAGAATTAATTGGTAAATTAGTTGAAGATACAAGAATCCCAGTTGAGCAAGCTATGAAGGATGCTGGAATAACAGCTTCTGATATTCATAAAGTATTATTAGTTGGTGGTTCAACAAGAGTTCCATGTGTTCAAGAAATGGTTAAGAAAATAACAGGAAAAGATCCAGATAAAGGAATAAATCCAGATGAGTGTGTTGCAATAGGTGCAGCTATTCAAGGTGGTGTTTTATCAGGAGATGTTAAAGACTTAGTATTATTAGATGTAACACCATTATCATTAGGTATTGAAACATATGGTGGTGTATTTACAAAATTAATTGAAAGAAATACAACAATACCAACAAAGAAATCACAAGTATTCTCAACAGCAGGAGATGGTCAAACATCTGTTGAAGTTCATGTACTACAAGGTGAAAGAGAAATGGCAGCTTATAACAAAACATTAGGAAGATTCCAATTAACAGGAATTCCACCAGCACCAAGAGGAGTTCCTCAAATCGAAGTAACATTTGATATTGATGCTAATGGTATAGTTCACGTATCTGCTAAAGATCAATCAACAGGAAATGAACAAAAAGTTTCAATAACAGCTAGTACAAATCTTTCTGAAGATGATATTAATCAAGCTATTAAAGATGCTGAAGCTCATGCTGCAGAAGACAAAAAGAGAAAAGAAGAAATCGAAGTTAGAAATAATGCAGAAAGTTTAGTATATAATAGCCAAAAATCACTTGATGAATTAGGTGATAAAATTAGCGGTGAAGAAAAAGCAAAAGTAGAAACAGAAATTGAAAATGTTAAAAAATCATTAGAAGGAACAAATGTTGATGCTATAAAAGATGCTACTGAAAAATTAACAAAAGTATTCTATGAATTATCAGAAAAATTATATTCAACACAAGCTCAAGTAAACCAAGCAGGAGAAACAGCTACTGCTGATAATGGAGAAGCTAAAGAAGGTACTGTATATGATGCAGACTATAAAGTTGAAGAAGATAACAATAATGAAGATCAATAATTGATAGGTATTAAGCAATAAAATAATAGTTATAAGAGAGGTCAGCAATTGGCTGACCTCTATATAGCTATTATATAGGAGCAAAAAATGGAAAATGATTTAAAAATTTCAGAATTAAAAGAAATGCAATTGAAATTATATGAATTAAATAAAGAAAAATGGAATGACATGGAACCAAAATTCGCTAAAAATCATATATTATATATGATAGAAGAAATAGGAGAATGCATATCTATTATTAAAAAGAAAAAAATTGATAGTGTAATGAATGATGAACATATTAGAAATAGATTTATTGAAGAACTAAGCGATGTTCTAATGTATTACATAGAAGTTATGAATAGGTTAAATATATCATCAGAAGAGTTTACTAGAATATATTTACAAAAATATAATACAAATTTAAAAAGAAATTATGAAGAAGATAATAAAAATAAATATGTTTAAACTTTAGGAGGAGATTGTAATAATGGCACAGAAACGTGATTATTATGAAGTTTTAGGAGTACAAAAAAATGCTACCGATGAAGAATTAAAAAAAGCTTATAGAAAACTTGCAAAGAAATATCATCCTGATGCTAACCCAGATAATAAAGAAGAAGCTGAGAAAAATTTTAAAGAAGTAAATGAAGCTTATGAAGTTCTTTCTGATAAACAAAAAAGACAAATGTATGATCAATTTGGATTTAATGGGCCACAAGGATTTAATGGTAGTCAAGGTGGAGGATATTATTCATATGGATCTGGATTCGAAGGATTTGGTGGATTTTCTGACTTTGGAGATTTTGGAGACTTAGGAGATATTTTCTCATCATTTTTTGGTGGTGGCTCTACAAGAAGCAGATCATCAAATGGAGTTAGAAAAGGTGCAGACTTAAAAATAAGTATAGATATAACATTTGAAGAAGCTTATCTTGGAGTTGAAAAAGAAATAAGCATAAACAGAAATGAAAAATGTACTTCTTGTAGTGGTACAGGTGCAAAAAAAGGTACTACTGCTGAAAAATGTTCTATGTGTAATGGAACAGGTAAAATAAAACAAATTGCGACAACACCATTTGGGCAAATGGCTACTCAAAAGATATGTTCACAATGTAATGGAACAGGTAAAGTAATTAAAGAACCATGTCCAGACTGTAAAGGAAAAGGTATTGTTAAAAAATCAATAAAATTAAAAGTAAAAATACCAGAAGGAATTGATGAAGGTCAAACAATAGTATTAAAAAATGAAGGTGAAGTAGGACATAATGGTGGACCAAATGGAGATTTATATATAGTAATTCATATAAAAAGACATAATATATATTCAAGAAAAGCTGAACATGTATTATGTGATATTCCAATCACATTCACAGGTGCAGCTTTAGGTACAGAACTAGAAATACCAATGGTAGATGGAACTAAAGAAAAATACAAAATACCAGAGGGAACTCAAACAGGAACAAAATTCGCAATAAAAAATAAAGGATTTAAAAGTGTAAATGGAAATTGGAGAGGTGATTTTGTTTTTACAGTAATAGTTCAAACACCAAAGAAACTAACTAAAGAACAAAGAGCATTATTTACTGAACTTGCAAAAACAATGAATGAACAACCACCAATTAAAAAAAGAGGAATTTTTGGATAAAGAAAAAAGTGAGCTTTTAGATTGAATTAATCAATAAAAGCTCACTTTTTGGCTTATTATGGAAAAAGTAAGGAGAAAAATTTGGAACTTAAAGGGCAAATAGAAGAATTTATATATCAAAATGAATCAAATAATTATTCAATAGCTATTTTTACGGTAGATGAATCACAAGATGTTATAACAGTTGTAGGATATTTACCTTTTATTGCCGTTGGAGATACATTAAAACTTACTGGAAAAATGGTTGTTCATCAAGAATATGGTGAACAATTTAAAATAGAAACTTTTGAAAAAATAATGCCTGAAAATGCAGCAGCCCTAGAAAAATATTTGGCGAGTGGTACAATAAAAGGAATAGGACCAGCGACTGCTAAAAAGATAATAGATAAATTTGGAGAAGAAACTTTAGCGATTTTTAAATTTGAACCATTACGTTTAGCAGAAATAAAAGGAATTTCTAAAGATAAAGCTTATGAAATGGGAGAAGAATTTAATGAAAAATGGGAAGTTTGGCAAATTGTAAGTTTTCTTGAAAAATTTGGTATAGGAGCTAATAATAGTAAAAAAGTTTATGATAAATTGGGTATAGATGCAGTTGAAAAAATTCAAGAAAATCCTTATGTTTTGATAGATATTGTTTATGGAATAAGTTTTAGTAATATAGATAAAATTGCTATGCAAATTGGAATTCCACTAGACAGTGATTATAGAATAATTAGTGGAATAAAATATGCATTACTAGTGGCAAGTTATAATGGAAATACATGTGTTCAAAAAGAGAATCTAATTCAATATGTAAAAAGTATACTAGAAGTAGATGAAGATAAAATTGAGGACAATTTAATAAATTTGAATGTAAAATCAGAAATACATATTATTGAATCAGAAGATAATGAATGGGTATTTTTAGAGTCTTTTTATAAAGCAGAAAAGAATATATCAGACAGATTAATTGCATTAAGAGATTGTAATAATACAAAATATTTGAAGAATTTTGATAATGAAGTAAAAAAGCAAGAAAAGAAAATAGATATAGAATTATCAGAGAAACAGTTTGAAGCAATAAAGCAAATTAATGAAAATAATGTATGTATAATTACAGGTGGCCCAGGTACTGGAAAAACCACAATTATAAAATGTGTTATAGAAGTTTATAAAGAACATAAAAGAAAAGTAGTATTGTGTGCTCCAACTGGAAGAGCTGCTAAACGTATGAGTGAAACAACTGGTGAAGATGCCAAAACAATTCACAGATTATTAGAGATTGGAAAGTTTGATGAAGATAAATTAAATAATATTGATACAGATGTTGCACCAGTTGATGCAGATGTATTGGTAATTGATGAGATGTCAATGGTTGATACATTTATTATGAATTATCTAATGAAGGCAATTTATTTAGGAACAAAACTAATTTTTGTAGGAGATCCAAATCAGTTACCTTCAGTTGGACCAGGAAGTGTTTTAAAAGATTTAATTGATTCAAAGCAATTTGCAACAGTTCATTTAGATAAGATATTTAGACAGGCAGCTAAAAGCAAAATAATAGTTAATGCACATAATGTAAATAATGGAATAAATTTTGTAGGAAAAAAAGATTATGCAGAAGATTCACTTGAAGACTTTTTCTATATAAATGAAGCAAATCAAGATAAAATGCTTTATCAAGTTTTATCATTAAGTAAAGAACGATTAAAAAAATATGGCGATTATGAATTTTTTACAAGTATTCAAGTTTTAACTCCTACTAAAAAAGGAAAAATGGGAACAAAAGAATTAAATCAGAAACTACAAGAAGAGTTGAATCCATATAATCCTGAACTTGCAGAGAAAAATTATGGAGATGTCATTTTTAGAGAAGGCGATAGAATTATGCAAATAAAAAATAATTATGATATTTATTGGGAAAGAGGCTCTAGAAATGATTTAAGAACATATGAGGCTGGAACAGGAGTATTTAATGGAGAAATTGGAAGAATTATAAAAATAGACTCAAATGAGAAACAATTACAAGTAGAATTTGATGATAGAAAAATTGCTTGGTATGCTTTTTCAGAACTAGAACAACTTGAACATGCATATTGTATTACAATTCATAAAGCACAGGGAAGTGAGTTTGATGTTGTAATACTAGTTGTCCCTCAATCTTCAAATATGCTTTTAACAAGAAACTTATTATATACAGGCTTGACAAGAGCAAAAAAATTATTAGTTGTAATTGGAAATAAAAATTTGATTGAATTCATGATTAATAATTGCGATACTAAAAAAAGAAATACTGGATTAAAAATAAAATTTTAAATGATGTAAAAAAAGGTAAATATGATAAAATATTTACCTTTTTTTATATTTAATTTTTAGAATCTATAATGTAATTAGTAAGATTTGTAATTATTTCTTTATCTTTTTGGTTAAATAAATTAAATGAATTTATAATAAAAGAATCTTCTTTTTCTTGACTATTAATAATTCCAGAGAAAAGAGTATTTGCATCAATTTCAAGTGCGTTGCAAATATCAATAATTGTTTGAACACTAAGACCAGTTTTTCCATTTTCTAATAAACTAACAAAATTTATAGATTTCTGTAATTCGCTAGCTAAGTTTTCTTGACTAAGACCTTTTAATAATCTTATTTGTTTAACGTTTTTTCCTAGAGTTGTAAGAACACTAGATTTAATATTTTTATCTTCCATATATAATACCTCTCTATATAATACCTTTCTTTCTAAGATTTTATTAACAATAATTTTTAATTAGAAGAAAATGATACTTTAAGATATCACAATGACACTTGAAATAATAAAGTAGTTATGATAATATTACAATGTAAAAATTATATTTAGTAAAATACGTAGGAGGAAATGTTGTTAAAATGGAAAAAAGAAGAGTTAGGAAAAGGATTGTTAAAAAGAGTATTAAGGTAATTTGGATTATTATTTTCATACTATTAATATTAATTATAGGAGCATTTTTGTTTTCAGAAAAAGTGCATAAAATAGATATGATTGATAATATAAAAAATAGATTATTAGGACAAGTGGAAGATAAGGTTGATAGTAGTGATAAAATTATTGATATTGATGTAATTGAAAATAATGATTTACATTTGGAAGAAGAAAGTAATATTTCAGAATTTGCACAAGAAAATAGTACTGCTAGAAAACTTACATTAATTGATGAGAATAATGAAGAAAATCTTATTAGTACATATAGTGATGAGGGGAGTGAAATAGAAAATAATTCAAGAGTAGAAAAATCTGCTTTTGAAAATGCATATAACCTTAATCAAATAGATACTTGTTATGGAATTATTATACTTAATGGAGAATCTATAACTGATTCAGGTACACCCACTGTTTGGGCGATTGGAAATTCAAGTGAAACAGAAATTATAGGATATGATTTTTTACGTATAACTAGTACAAATCCTAATGTTGCAGAAGCCTCTTATAGAACAGAAGGAGGAAATTTATTAATTACATTCAATCCAGGTAAATCTATAGGAACTACAAATATAAAAGTAACTGTTAGTGCTAAATATATTGATAATGTTTTAGGATTATTAAACATGCAACTTGATTTTGAATATACTGTTAGAAATGGTTCTACTAGTATTTTAGGAACAGAACTTGGTAAAGTTTCACGTTCTGCTAAATATGATATTATTACTGAAAAAACTATATGGGGAAAAAACAGTGGATTTGATGAGTACTATGGAGAGAGAAAATCTATAGGAGTTGGTGTCATAAATACTAATAAGGTTTATCAAGGGTTTCAAATATATACGTATCAATTCTATGCCCAAGAAATGCTAGATATTTCAGTTGGAGAATATGATACTTCTATTGCAAGTGTTGAAGCTTATGAAATAACCCAAAAAACAACAGCAGATGATGTAGGAAATACTACAATGATGGGGACTGCTATTAAAGTGACAGGTTTAAAATCTGGAACAACAAAAGTTGTAGTAACTTCTAAATTTAAAATACCAAACACTAGTAATGGTCAAACTGCAGATCTAATTACTAGAACAATGCCAATAACTGTTTATATAAAAGTAGAAGGAAATAGAGTAGAAAATGAATATAATCTAACATATAATACTAATGGAGGAAATTTTGACATCAATAGAGAATTGACAAAATATATAGAGAGAAAAAAAAATAGTAGTAATGATGAAAATTTTTCTATTATAGGTAGCAAGCCAATCAGAGAAGGGTATGAATTTTTAGGCTGGTCAACTTCTCCATATTCTTATAATAGCGAATTTAAAGAAGGAGATAATTATACTATTTATGAAGATAACCCATCAAAAACATTATATGCAGTTTGGGAAAAAATTGAACTTCCTACAGATAAAGTAAAGAGAGATGTTTTTTTTACATTAAAGAAAGTATTTAAAGGACTATATGAAATTCCAAGTGATTTTTCTTTAAAATGTAATATTAGTTTTGAAAATGAAAGTTATAGTAGTATTTTAAATTTATCTAATGCAGTAGAGATAGATGAAGGGATGTCAACTGTTTACTGGAGAATTCCACTATATGATCCTCTTTATACTGATAGCAGGAATTATCAGATAGTAAAAATAGAAGAGTTTTGCGATGTAGAAGGATATACATATGAAATGGAATCTTCTTCTGGAAGTATTAATGGAAATATAATTACAATAAAATTTTCACCATTCTTTCATTCTGGAACTAGAACGATAACTAATACTTATTATAGGGATAATTATGAAGAAAAAGAGGAATACAAAATAGAATATTATTATGATAATCTAAAAGATAGCAGTAAAACAGAAACATTAGAAACAATAACAGAAGAAATAATAAATAGCAAAAAAGAAAGTGGACAAAAAGAAAATTATACATATGAAAAAACAGTAAAAGAAGGAAATGCAGTAAAAATTTATTATGTATCAACAGGTTCAGAAGAACCAACTAAGCCAAGTAAATTATACACAATAACAGTAAAAAATGAAAAAGCAGGACATACATATAATTCATATCAAGTATTTGCAGGAGATTTTGCGTATGATAAAGAAAATCAGCCAATTCTAAGTAATATAGTATGGAGCGAAGAATTTCAAAAGATAGCAGAAAATGAAAAAACATATGGTGATAAATTAATAGAAAAATTAAAAAATCCAAATGAAAATACATATGCAAGTCTTTTTACAGATTGCCAAACAGCATTAGATATAGCAGAAATATTAGCAGGAAAAGAAGATGATGGAGCTGAAATAAGAGAATTTACCAAAGTAACAGGAAAATTTATATTAGAAAATAATATAAAAATAACAAAAGGAGTGAGTGAACAAACAACAGAAACAATAGCAGGAGAAGAAGTGAAAAGTTATAAAATAACAGAATTAGAAGCAGGATATTATATAGTAATAGATGCAAAAGCAAATACAGAAGATGATGCATATAGTAGATATTTAATAGATGTAGTGCAAGATATAACAATGGAACCAAAATCATCAATTCCCACATTATCAAAGAAAGTAACAACAAATAATATAGAAGGAAGTGAAAAAGTAAATACAGCATCACATATAGAAAATGGGGAATATGATATAGGATTTGAAATAGTAACAACAATTGGGACAGATATGGATGCATATGGAAGCGAGTATAAATATGAAGTAGTAGATATTTTAGACAAAGGATTTGAATATGATAGGGAAAGTGTGAAAATATATGTTGGAGAAAATAAAATAGAGTGTGGAAAAGAGAGTTATACATTAAGTGATATATTAATAACAGAGGAAAATTATAATACATATAAAGAGTATTTTGAAGAAGGAGAGCCAAGTGAACAATATGGGAAAACAGTAGTATTAATAGATTTTAAAGATATACCAGGAAAAGTATCAAGAGGAGAATTATTAGAAGGACAAAAAATAACAATAAATTATAATGCAAAATTAAATAAAAATTGTGAAGTAGGAAAAGTAGCAAATGTAAATAAAGCATATTTAAAATATTCAAATAATCCATATCAAATAAATAATACAGCCAAAACAAAAACAGTAACAACATTAACATATACAATAAGTTTAAATATAGAAAAAATAGGAGAAATAAAAACAGAAGAGACAGAAAAACAATACTTATCAGGAGCCATATTTGATATATATGATGAACCTGAATATAAAGAAGGAATATTAATACCAGAGAAGAATCAAAATAGAAAGTTAATAGGAACAGTTGAAATAGGAGAAGAAGGAAAGGCTAAATATAACAGTTTAGGAGCAGGAACATATTATATAAAAGAGTCAAAGGCACCAGATGGATATAATATGTTAAAAGAAGAAATAGAAATGAAAGTAATAGCAACATATGATGGATTTGATATAAATTGGGAAGTAGAAGATAAGTCAAACAGTAAATTAGTATTAATAGAAAAAGAAATAGCAGAAGGAACTAATATAAATTTAGAAATACAAAATACAAGAGGAGTTCAATTGCCAGTAACTGGAGGAATGGGAACATTAATATTTACAGTAGTAGGAATTGGAATTATGGGATTGGCTGTAATTGGATTGAAGAAATAATATAAAAAAATTAAAATAAGTAATCAAATTTGATTACTTATTTTTTATGTGTCGAAAACCTACTAAAATACGACAAAACTTCTATTTTTTCTCCGAAGGAATTTCATATAAAATTTAGAATATTAAAATAGTAAAATACAAAGGAGGAAAATAGGTTTGAATGTAAAACATTTTATAGAAGAAAAAATGCTGATTTTTGAGATAACAGAAGAAATGGATCATCATGTAGTTGAAAAAATTAGAAAAAGGACAGACTATGAAATTCAAAGATTAATACCTAAAGAAGTTATTTTTGATTTCACAAAAGTAAAATTTATGGATAGTGCAGGAATTGGACTAGTACTTGGGAGATATAAACAAGTAGCAAGTCTTGGTGGAGAAATGAAAATTGTAAATCCAAATGAAAGAATAAAGAAAATATTAGAAATGTCAGGAGTAATGAAGGTAGTACAAGTTATCAATTTAGATGATGAAGAAGGGAGAAAAATAGTAAATGAATAAGAAAATAAAAAATGAAATGAAAATAGAATTCGCTAGTAAATCTGCAAATGAGGCTTTTGCTAGAATTGCAGTTGCAGCTTTTGTATCACAATTAGATCCAACAATTGAGGAAATTGCAGATATAAAAACATCTGTATCAGAGGCTGTTACAAATTCAATAATTCATGCGTATCCTAATAAAGATGGAATTGTAAAATTAAAAGCAATATTATATGATGATGAAATTGAAATAGAAGTTTCTGATACAGGAAGTGGAATTGAAAATATTGAAGAAGCTAGAGAGCCATTATTTACAACAAAAGGTAACTTAGAGAGATCTGGAATGGGCTTTACAATTATGGAAAATTTTATGAATGAATTAAAAGTTGAATCTATTGTAGGATTAGGAACAAAAATCACTATGTGTAAAAAAATAAAAAGAGAAAATACATAGGGAGGCTAAAATGAATGAGAGAAATAAAACTCTTATTACTTTAGCACAGCAAGGAGATAAAGATAAATTAGCACAAATTATAGAAGAGAACAAAGGATTAATATGGAGTATTGTAAAAAGATTTTTAGGAAGAGGATATGAACCAGAGGATTTATATCAAATTGCTTGCATAGGTTTTATTGAGGCAATACAAAGATTTGATTTTAATTATGATGTTGAACTTTCTACATACTCTGTTCAATATATGATAGGTGAAATTAAAAAGTTTTTAAGAGATGATGGTTTAATTCGAATTAGTAGAAGTGTTAAAGAACTTGGAATGAAAATAAAAGAATTAGAACGAATATATATGGTAAAAACAGGAGAGTCACTTTGTATTGCAAGGCTCTCTGAAATATTAGAACTACCAGAAGAAAATATTTATATAGCAATGGAAGCACAAAAAACTATTGAATCTATAAATGCAAAAGTAGGAGATGATGATAGAGAAATTATTGATTTACTAATAGATGATGAAGATGAACAAAGTAAATTAGTAGATAAAATTACAATTAGAGAATTAATAAAAAAATTAAACTTGCGAGATCGAGAAATTATTAAGTTACGTTATTTTAAAGATAAAACACAATCTCAAGTTGCGAAAATACTAGGAATCTCTCAAGTACATGTTTCAAGAATAGAAAAAAGAATTTTAAGTGAATTTAAGAAAAATTTACTTACAACGTAGAGGAGAGTTATTTTTGAAAAAGTTAATATTTTATTTTGCATTTGTTATAATTTTAATATTTACAATGCCAATTATTTTTACAAATCAATTTAAGACAGAGGAGGTTATTTCTCCAAAAGTGGAAGAAAAATTTGATTATGGACAATATAGTACTATAAAGTTATTGCATACTTCAACTGGAGTTGTAGAAGAAATGCATTTAGATGAATATTTGTATGGTGTAGTGGCAAGTGAAATGCCTGCAACGTTTGAATTAGAGGCTTTAAAAGCACAAGCTGTTGTTGCGAGAACATATACAATTTATCAAATAAGAAATGGAAAAAAACATGAAAATGCAGATATGTGTGATAGTTCACTAAACTGTCAAGCTTGGATATCAAAAGAAGATAGATTTGCAAGATGGGAAGAAGGAAAACAAGAAGAATATTGGAATAAGATTGTAGAAGCTGTAAATTCTACCAAAGGAAAATTTATTTTATATAATGGGGAGCCTATAAATGCATTATTTCATAGTAATAGTGGTGGAACAACAGAACTTTCTATAAATGTTTGGGGAGGAGATTTTCCTTATTTTAAAACAGTAGAAACATCTGGAGAAGAAAATTATACGTCATATAGTTCAGAAGTAGTTGTTTCAAAAGATGAATTGATATCTAAAATGCTTGAAAAATATTCAGAATTTAAAATAGATTTTTCTTCTAATAATCAAATAGAAATTTTAGAAAGAACAAATTCAAATAGAGTAAGTAAATTAAGAATTGGAAATATTGAAATTTCAGGAGTTGAGGCAAGAAGTATTTTTGGACTAAAATCTGCAAAATTTAATGTTGAAATTTTAAATGATAATATAAAATTTTCTGTACAAGGATATGGACATGGAGTTGGATTTAGTCAATGTGGAAGTGATACATTGGCTAAAAATGGAAAAAATTATCAAGAGATAATAAAATATTATTATAAAGATATAGAAATAAGTGAATAATCTTCAAAAAAATGCAAATACTGATACTAATAAATTACAAAAAGTTGGAGGTTATTATGGGAAGAAGAGAATATTATGAAGAACAAAAATTAAAGAAATTAGTATATGTTTTTGCAAGTGTTTTAATAATTTCAGTGGTTGTATTTTTAACTGTTTTTGTTATGTATAATAAAAAATTAAAAGAAAGCTCAAATCAAAGTTTATTAGAACTTGGAAAGATGAGTGAGATTGTATCTAATGAAGATTTAGAAGAAACAAGTTTTTCATCAGATAAGTCAGTTAATTCATCAAATAATACTATAAAAAATGAAGTGACTAATACTGCTTCAAAAAAAGTAAATAAAGTTCCAGTAGAAGCTGTGGTAGAAAATACAGTTGTAGAAAATACTACTACAAATGAAATTGTAGAGAATGAGGTTGTAGAGCCAAAGGAATTAATATTTGGAGCACCAGTTTCAGGAGAAATTATAAAAGATTTTGCAAGAGATACTTTAATTTATTCAAATACATTAGAAGAATGGACTATACACAATGGTATTGATATTAAAGCAGATAAGATGTCTGTTGTAGTTGCATCAGAAGCTGGAACAGTAGAATCAATAAAAAATGATCCAAGATATGGATTAACAATAACAATTGCTCATGAGAATGGTTTTAAAACAATATATTCAAATTTATTAACAACAGAATTTGTAACAGAAAATGAAGTTGTTGAAAAAGGGCAAACAATAGGAACAGTAGGAGAGTCTTCAAGTTTTGAAATTGCAGATGAATCACATTTACATTTTGAAATGTATAAAGATGGCGAACTTGTAAATCCAACAATATATTTAAAATAGAAAAAAATTGCTAACAGTTTGTTAGCAATTTTTTGTTTTAGGAAGAGTTTAGTATTGAAAAAAAAAGTTGATTATGTTATAACTAATATATACGAAAATTTTTTAGACAAATTGGAGGAAATTATGGATAAAAGAAAATTATTTACAAAAATAATAGCAGGAATAATGATAGCTTTAATGCTATTTTCAGTAGGTGGAACACTTTTATTTTATGTAATTAGTGGGTTAGCTGTATAAGGAGATAATTTAATGTTAAATTTTAATCAATCATTTGAAGAATTTAGTAAAAAATATTTTTCTAATATTTTTGAAAATTTTTCATCTAATCCATTTAATGTTGTTACAACAATTTTAGATGTAATTATTGTAATATTCTTTATATATAAAGCTGCAAAAATGATTAAAGATACAAGAGCATGGCAATTAATAAAAGGAATTATTATTTTAATTGTAATTACATTAATAAGTGGATTATTAAAATTAAATATAGTAAATTTTGTTTTAACATCAATCATGTCATATGGTTTTATAATGCTTATTATAATTTTCCAACCAGAATTAAGAAGAGGAATTGAGCAATTAGGTACAACTAGAAAATTTAGTAGATGGTTTGGAATAGATGATAAGGATTTAAATGCAAAGAAAAAAGAAAATATTTACAAAATTGCAATAGCATCAGTAGAACTTGCAAAGCAAAAAAAAGGAGCCTTAATTGTAATTGAAAGAGAAATAAGAATACAAGATATTATATCAACAGGTATAATAATGAATTCAGAAATTTCACCACAGTTGTTAGTAAATATTTTTGAACCAAATACACCACTTCATGATGGAGCAGTTGTTATTAGTGATAATAAAATAGCAGCAGCATGTTGTATGTTACCTCTAGCTGATGATAAGGATATTGCAAGAGAATTGGGAACAAGACATAGAGCTGCAATAGGTATTTCTAAAGAATCAGATAGCTTAGTAGTTGTTGTTTCAGAAGAAACAGGAAAACTTTCAATAGCTAAAGATGGAACTTTAATAGCAGATGTTAGAGAAGATGTATTAAAGAAAATATTAATAAAAAATTTAATACAAGAACCAATTTATACAAGTAATAAAAATAATAAAAAATAGCAGTTCATTTTAAAGTGAACTGCTTTATTCTTTATATAAATTTATCAATTGCTTCTGCAAAAGCGCCATCAGATACAGAAGTTTTTGTTACATATTTGGCAACTTTTTTTAAATCATCATATGCACTATTTACTGCAACTCCTATTCCTGTATTTTTAACCATTTCTAAATCATTAATATTATCTCCAATTGCAAGCATATTTTCTTTTGAAATATTCAAATGTTTTGAAAGAAAATTTAATGCTTCATTTTTATTTATATTATTTGGAGCAATATTTAAGTATTCATAATCTTTATTTATTATTTTATCTCTATATTTTCCACGTTTATTAATAAAAGTTGTCTCAATATTTGAATTTATATTTAAAAGAGATTTAAAATAAGTTAAATTTGATTCACTAGATGATATAACAGCTGAAAATACTTCAATATCTGTTTTTTCTATAAATTCTAAAATATCTGGAATGATTTTAAACTTCAAACCATCAGTTGAATTTTGATTACGTAATTTATAGTTTCTTAAATCCATATATTCCAATTTTTCAGATATAATTTCTGTTTCAGTATACAAATGAATATGATAATTATATCTTTTTGCAAATGTTACAATAAAAAGTAAATCTTTTTTTTCAAGAGTTCTTCTAAGCAATTCTTGACCAGTTTTTAAATTTATAATTTGAGTTCCATTTCCAAAAATTCCATAAGTAGCAGTAAATTTATCACATATTTTCTTTGATACAGAGTAAGCTTTTCCAGTACAAATTGCAAAATCAATCTTTTTTTTATGAATTTTTTTTATAGCATCAAAATTTTTAGCTGAAATGTTATTATTTTTATCGATGATAGTTCCATCTAGATCACTTGCAACTAATTTTACTTTCATAATTAAATAGTCCTAACTTTATCTTATTCTACCTCTGTGTTTTCAACAAGATGTACTGTATTATCAGGATAGAAGGATTTATTTGCTGTCTTTAGTGAAACAATTTGGTATTTTTGATATGTATAATTTTCATTGATTTGGAATTTTAAAGATATGTCATAAACAGTTTCTACATTATCTTTTATTCTAATAACTTCACCTTTTGCTGTATAAATACCATTTTCTTCATTTGTTAATTCTAATTTTGGACATTCATATTCTTCGTTTTTTAGTTCAGATATATCTTTTCCATATACGTAAGCTCTATTACTTGAAGCATATCCAATATAATTTTTATAAGAACTTAAATATTCAATATTATTATAGTTATTTCCAGTTAATTCTGTTAAATATTTATGCATATTTTCTACTGTTGTTGCATATTTTGAATCAACTTTTAAAGAATTTTTTTTGTTAGAATTTGTATCAAAATATTGTTTTGCAAGTAAAAGTAAAATTGTATTCGATTCTAAATTTTCACCAGAATAAGAAATTCTATGAATTCCAATAGCATAACTTTCCATTAATTTTTTTAACTCATTAATATTGACTCCAGTATCATCAATTTCTTCACTATCATTAGATTCTGTGGTATTTGATAAGTTTACTGATGTTATATTTTGAACTGTATTTGAAATTGTATTTTCAGTATTAGTTTCATTTTCTTCATCAGTTTCAACTTGAATTTCATTTTGAATAATATTTTGAGTAGGTTCTTGAGTAACATTTTTTGAGTCTTGATTAAAAACTAAAAAATAAATTCCAACAAGAGTAAGTACAATAATAATAAGTAAAAACGTAAAAAGAATAATTTTTAATTTATTTGACATTGTTATTCACCTTTCCATTTGTATATTTATAAAATTTTATCATAATATGACTTTTTTATCAATCCATCAATGCAGTTTTTGTTGATTTGTAAGTTTTTTTGTGATAATATAGGCATGGTGAAATTATGAGAAATATAAAATTAATAATCGAGTATGATGGAAAATCATTTAATGGTTGGCAAAAACAGCCTAATAAATTAAATATTCAAGGTGAAATAGAAAAAGCAATTGGAGAAATTACAGGAGAAGAAATAGACTTAATTGCTTCAGGTCGAACTGATGGAGGAGTTCATAGTTTAGGTCAAACTGCAAACTTTAAAACAAACAGTAATATACCAATTGAAAAAATTCCAATAGCAATAAATTCAAAATTAAAGAAAAGTATTGTAATAAAAAGTGCTGAAGAAGTAGAAGAAAGATTTCATAGTAGATATTCTGTAAAATCAAAAAAGTATAGATATACAATAAATAATTCACAATATGGAAGTGCTATATATAGAGATATGGAATATCATTTTCCATTTTATTTAGATGTAAATAAAATGCAGGAAGCATCAAAATATTTTGAGGGTGAGCATGATTTTAAGGCATTTAAAGCAAGTGGAACAAGTAGTAAAAGTAGTGTAAGAACAATTTATAAAGCAGAAGTTATAAAAAATGAAGATAGAATTTATATAGAACTTACTGGAAATGGATTTTTATATAATATGGTTAGAATAATTTCAGGAACACTTGTTGATGTTGGAACTGGAAAAATCAAACCAGAAGAAATAAAAGATATTATAGAAAGCAAAGAACGTATAAGAGCTGGAAAAACATTACCAGCAAGAGGACTTTGTTTAATGGAAGTTAACTATTAATAGATAGGGGTGGTAAAAATAAAAATAGCTATTCTTTCAGATATTCATGGAAATTGTGTTGCATTAAGAGAAGTAATAAAAGATGCACAAGAAAATAATGTAGATAAATTTTTAATATTAGGTGATTTAGTTAATGATTTGCCATTTGGAAATGAAACATTGGCAATAGTTAAAGATTTAACAGATATTGTTTTAAAAGGAAATAAAGAACAATATTTAATAGAATATGATACAGAAAAGTATGATTGGAAAAATATACAATTTAGAACAGTTAAATTTATGTATAATGAATTAACAAGAGAAAATATTGAATATATAAAAACATTGCCACATAGTAGGAGTCTTGAATTTGAAGGTGTAAAATTACTTATTGCACATGGTTCACCAGAATCAGTTGAAGAACAATTGCATCAAGATTCAAGAGAACAGCTAGACTATTATACACAAAACTTAAATGAAGATGTTTTAATTTTTGGACATACACATGATAAAATGTGGTATGAAAATATAAATGGAAAATTAGTAGTAAATGCAGGATGTTTAGGAGTTTCACCATATTATACAAGTTTAGCAGAATATGTAATATTAGATATAAATAATGGAAAAATAGATAATATAGATTTAAGACATGTAAAATATGATTTAGAAATTATAAAACAAAAAATAATAGAAAGTGGAATACTTTCACATGATAAAGTATTGATGAATCTTTCTTTTTGCGGAATAGATGGAAATGGAATTATAAGACATAAATTTTTTAAAGAAGCTAAAGAATTGATGCTTGAAAGAAGTGGAAAATGGTATAAAGATGATGCAAAAGGAATTTTTACATACTTTAAATTATTTGATGATGATATATGGCTTGGATTGGCTGAAAAATATAAAGACTATTTTGTATTTTAGTAAAAACAGAAAGGATTAACATGAGATTAGATAAATTTTTAAAAGTTAGTAGAGTAATAAAAAGAAGAACTGTTGCAAATGATGCAGCAGATAATGGCAGAATTGCAGTAAACGGAAAAACTGTAAAACCAAGTTATGAAGTAAAAGTAGGGGATATAGTTGAAATAAAATTTGGTGATAAAGTTTCAAGATTTGAAATTCTACAAATTCCAAAAGTACAAGGAAAAGATATGGGAGAAATAATAAAAATATTATAGGAGGCATATATGCCAGATTTTGTTCATTTACATGTTCATAGTGAGTTTAGCTTATTAGATGGAATGTGTAGAGTAAAAGATTTACCAAAGAGAGCAAAAGAGCTTGGAATGAAAGCGATAGCTATTACAGACCATGGTGTTATGTATGGTGCTGTTAATTTTTATAAAGAGTGTATAAATGAAGGAATAAAACCAATTATAGGATGTGAAGTATATGTAGCACCAAGAACTAGATTTGAGAAAGAATCTGGAATTGATGAAAATTATTCACATCTTATTTTGCTTGCTAAAAATAAAATAGGTTATCAAAATCTTATAAAATTAGTTTCATTATCATTTACAGATGGATATTATTATAAACCACGTATAGATCATGACATATTAGAAGAATATAGTGAAGGATTAATTTGTTTAAGTGCATGTTTAGCAGGTGAAGTTAATAAAGCTATTTTAAAAGATAATATGGAGGAAGCCAAAAGAGTTGCACAATGGCATAAAAATATTTTTGGAGAGGATTATTATTTAGAACTTCAAAACAATGGACTTCCAGAACAAGTAATGGTTAATCAAAAATTAATTACTTTGTCAAGAGAATTGAATATTCCATTAGTTGGGACAAATGATGCTCATTATTTAAAAAAAGAGGATAGTTATAATCATGAAATTTTGCTTTGTATACAAACAGCAAAAAAAATGACTGATCCAGATAGAATGAAATTTAGTACTGATGAATTTTATATAAAATCACCTGAAGAAATGGCAGATTATTTTTCAGCAGTTCCAGAAGCAATTGAAAATACAGTAAAAATTGCTGATAAATGTAATTTTGAATTTGAATTTGGTGTCACAAAGCTTCCAAATTATGATGTTCCAAAAGAATTTAAAACACATGAAGAATATTTTTATAAATTAACATGGGATGGAATTGAAAAAAGATATGGTAAAGATTATGGTGATGAAATAAAACAAAGAGCAGAATACGAATTAGGAATAATCTCAAGAATGGGATATATTGATTATTATCTTATTGTTTGGGACTATATAAATTACGCTAAATCTGTGGGCATACCAGTAGGGCCAGGACGTGGTTCAGGAGCAGGTTCAATTGTTGCATATGCAATAGGAATAACAGATATAGATCCTCTAAAATATAATTTGCTTTTTGAAAGATTTTTAAATCCAGATAGAATTAGTATGCCTGACTTTGATGTTGATTTTTCAGATGAAAGAAGACAAGAAGTTATAGATTATGTTGCAAGAAAATATGGAAGAGATCATGTTTCTCAAATAATTACATTTGGTACAATGTCTGCTAAGAGTGTTATAAGAGATGTTGGAAGAGTTTTAGATGTTCCATATGGAGATGTCGACAAGATTGCTAAAATGATTCCTTTTGAAGTGCATATGACACTTGACAAAGCATTAGAACAAAATAGAGAATTAAAAGATGAATATGAAAATAATGAAACAACAAGAAGAATTATAGATATAGCTAAAGGATTAGAAGGAATGCCAAGAAATGCCTCAACACATGCATGTGGTGTTGTTATTACAAAAGATCCAGTAGATACTTATGTTCCATTATGTACAAATGATGGTAACGTAGTTGCACAATATACGATGGTTTTACTTGAAGAACTTGGACTTTTAAAAATGGATTTTTTGGGGCTTAGAACTTTAAGTGTAATTGCAAACAGTTTAGAATTAATCAAAAAAAATAGAGGAATAGATGTTGTTTTTGATGAAAAAATGGACGATCTAGAAGTTTACAGATTATGGCAGGAAGGAAAATCTTTTGGAATATTCCAGTTTGAAAGTGGTGGTATTACTAGTTTCATGAAGGAATTAAAACCAGATTGTTTTGAAGATATTGTTGCAGGAGTTTCTTTATACAGACCAGGACCTATGGATCAAATTCCAAGATATATAAAAGGAAAGTTGAATCCAGGACATAATGAATATACTCATCCATCATTAGAGCCAATTTTAAACGTAACATATGGATGCATGGTATATCAAGAGCAAGTTATGCAAATTGTTAGAGATTTAGCAGGATATTCACTAGGAAGAGCTGATTTAGTTAGACGTGCAATGGGTAAGAAGAAGCTTGATGTTATGGCAAAAGAAAGAGAAGTTTTTATACATGGTCAAGTTGATGAAGAAGGAAATGTAGTAGTTCCAGGATGTGTTAGAAATGGAATTGATGAGGAATCAGCAAATAAAATATTTGATGAAATGTCAGAGTTTGCAAAATATGCTTTTAATAAATCACATGCAGCAGCTTATGCAGTTATATCTTATAGAACAGCTTATTTAAAAGCTTATTATAAAGAAGAATTGATGGCAGCTACTTTAAATAGTTTTTTAGGAAATTTAGATAAAATACCAATTTATATTCAAGATTGTAAAGATATGGGAATTGAGATTTTAAATCCCAATATTAATGAAAGTGAAACAAAGTTTACAGTTATAGATAATAAAATTCGTTTTGGACTTGGAACAATTAAGAATGTAGGAATTAGTGCTGTTGACAGTATTGTAAGGGAAAGAGAAAAAAACGGAGCTTATGAAAGTTTTACATCATTTTGTGAGAGAATAAAAGATGAATCTGTTAATAAAAAATGTATAGAAAGTTTGATAAAAGCTGGAGCATTTGACGATTTTGGAAAAACTAGAGCAACACTTTTAGCATCATTTGAAGCAATTGTTGATACAATCAATAATGAAAGTAGAAATAAAATTGAAAATCAAGTTTCAATGTTTGATTTAATGGAAGATAAACAAGAAAATATAGAAAAGCAAAAATACTCATTTATTGAAAAAGAGGAAATGGAAACAAGAGAATTATTGAGCCTGGAAAAAGAAATGCTTGGTGTCTATATTTCAGGACATCCATTAGATAAATATAGAAGGTCTATTGAAAGACAATCAAATATTTCAACAATAAATATGATGAAAATAAATGAAGAAGTGGAAACTGTTGGTGAAGCTATAAGTTATAAAGATGGACAAAGTGTTAAATTTATTGGAATAATTTCAAAAGTAAAGAAAAAATTCACTAAGAAGAATACGACAATGGCATTTGTAACAGTAGAGGACTTTTTTGGAAGTACAGAAATAATTATTTTCGATGGAGTTTACCAGAAAATGAGTCATATAATTGTGGAAGACAATATAATTTTAATTGATGGTAGATTAAGTATAAGAGAAGATGAACCAGTAAAAATTGTTGCATCAAGTATAAAAGAATTTTCAGAAGAGGAAAGAGCAGAAGAAAAAAGAAATATAAGGCTTACAGGAATTAGAACATTATCGATAAATATAACTGATTTGACAGAAAATGTTAGAACTCAATTAAAAGGTGCAATAAAATTCTTTACAGGAGATAGAGCAACAGTAAAGCTTGAGATTGTAAATAATGAAGAGGCAACAGAGTGTAGAGGTATATTTTTAAATGAGAAAATTTATAATGTCTTTGTAGGAATAGTTGGGGAAGATAATGTGAGATTAAAGTAAAATGTTATTTGTGTGAATATTGTTTTTAGATTATTAATATTAAATGTATTATTCATATACAGTTCCTTGTTCAAGCAATTCTCATAGAAGTTCTAA
>CAORJJ010000013.1 GCA_948517135.1 uncultured Clostridia bacterium
ATATAATTCTGGTGTTTATTCAAGTAACACAAAGTTAAACTTTAATGAAGATAAAGGTGATTGTAGCAATTTTTCTGAACTAGGAGATTCAGTTATAAATGTTATGAAATTAGATGATATAGAAGAGTGTAGAGAAGCAACATTTATAAAAATGGATATAGAAGGTTCAGAATTAGAAGCATTAAAGGGAGCAGAAAATATTATAAAAACTAATAAACCTAAATTAGCAATATGCATATATCATAGTGACAATGATTTTGTTGATATCATAAATTATATACATAAATTAGTTCCAGAATATAAAATTTTTATTAGACAACATGCACCTTTTGAGCTAGAAACAGTTATGTATGCAATATAATGAGGAGATATAATGAAAGATGAAATTTTAATAAGTATTACAATTCTTAATCATAATTATGGAAAATATATATTAAAAATGCTAAATTCTATTAAAAATCAAAGTTTTAAAAATTATGAAATAGTTATATTAGATGATGCTTCAGAAGATGATTCTATTAATATAATCAATAAATTTATAAGCAAAAATCAAAACTTAAAAATTAAATTTATCAAGCAAACTAAGAATTTAGGAACATTTGCAAGTAGAGAAAAAGTATTAAAATCATCAAGTGGTAAATATATTTTATTTTGCGATGCTGATGATTATTTAGAAGAGAATTGTTTAGAAGAATATGCCAAAATTATAAATAAAAAAGAATATGATAGAATAATTGGTATTATAAGAGAAGTTGATTCGAATAATAAGACATTACAAATTCAGGATATGGTAGACAATCCATCAAAGTGGATGTATACAATGTTTCACGCATCGATTTTTAAGAAAGAAATTTTTGAAAAAAATAAATTTGAGTTTAATTTAAACATGTTTTATGATGATGCATATATTACATCATACTTTAATTTATATGCTGAAGATACATTTTTTATACATAAAGTGATATATAATTGGGTAATACATGAGGGATCAATGTCTTCATCCAAAAAGGATGAAAAAAATATGACTGATATAATAAATTATTTTAGTAGTATGAAAGATTTATATAGTAAAATTAATAATCCTAATGATATATATGAATTTGAATATCAATTAATAAAATTTTATTATTATTCAATATATCATTGCTTTAGATATTCATCTTTAAAGCAAAAAATAAATGCATGGAAGACATTAAATAAAGAATTTAAGCAATTAGCTCCAAATTATAAAAGAAATCCACTAATTAAAATATTATATCCTACGCCTGTTAGAAAATATGGAAAAATATTAGTATGGGTTAGCGTTATGCTTGAAAAATTACATATGATGAAATTTGCTTTAATTGGTTATCATATTATATCTAAATTTTATTACTTTAATATTTAAGGAGGTAAACATGGATAAAATAGATGTTATTCAAAAAATCAAAAGAGAAAAAATAATTTCTGTAATAAGAAGTGAAAATCAAGAAGAGATAGAAAAAATAATTGATTCAATAGTCGCAGGAGGAGTGCATTTAATTGAAATTACAATGACAGTTCCAAATGCAGTAGGAATAATAGAAGGACTAGTAAAAAAATATAAAAATACAGACGTTACAATAGGAGCAGGAACTGTATTAGATGCAGAAACAGCAAAATTAGTAATAAATGCAGGAGCAGAATTTGTTGTTAGTCCTATTTTTGATAAAGATTTAATGAAAATGTGTAATAGATATAGAGTATTAATGATTCCAGGGATAGCTACACCAACAGAAGCAAATGTAGCAATGGAACATGGAGCAGATATAGTAAAATTATTCCCAAGAAATGCATATGGACCAGAAATTATAAAAGTATTTAGAGGACCATTCCCATACATTCAAATAATTCCAACAGGAAATATATCATTAGAAGATTCAGATAAATGGGTAAAGAACGGAGCTATTGCAATTGGAGTTGGTGGAGAAATTGTAAATCCTGCTAAAAAAGGAGATTTTGATAAAACAACAGAAATGGCAAGAGCTTTTATAGAGAAAGTAAATAGTTAGTTTTTGAAAGGAATAGTACTAGTAAATGAAAGTTAAATTATCAGATTATGTTGCAGATTTTTTAGTAAATAATGGAATAACAGATATGTTCACAGTAACTGGTGGCGGCGCAATGCATTTGAATGATAGTTTTGGACATAAAGAAGGCTTACATTGTATATATAATCATCATGAGCAAGCTTGTAGTATAGCATCAGAAGGATATAATAGATTAACAAATAAGTTATCTGCTGTATGTGTTACAACAGGACCAGGTGGAACCAATGCAATTACAGGTGTATATGGTGCATGGGTAGATTCTATACCAATGTTTGTTATATCTGGACAAGTTAAAAGAGAAACAACAATTGCATTTACTGATGTGAAACTAAGACAACTTGGTGATCAAGAATTTAATATTGTAGATTGTGTTTCAACAATGACTAAATATGCTATTATGGTAAAAAATCCAGAAGATATAAAGTATCACTTAGAAAAAGCTTTATATTTAGCAACAAATGGTAGACCAGGACCAGTTTGGATTGATATTCCAATTGATGTACAAGCATCAATTATAGAAACAGATAATTTAAAAGGATTTAGTGCTATTGAAGAAGGATTAAAAGAAAATCCAATATATGATAAGAAATATACTAATTTAATATTAGAGAAAGTTAAAAATTCGAAAAGACCAGTTATTTTAGCTGGAACTGGAATTAGATTAGCAGATAGCCATAAAGAATTTTTAAAATTAATAGAAAAATTAAAAATTCCAGTAGTAACAGCTTGGAATGCACATGATGTACTTGCAAATGATAATCCATATTTTGTTGGAAAACCAGGAACAGTCGGAACTCGTGGAGGAAATTTCGTTGTACAAAATAGTGATTTATTAATTTCAATTGGTTGTAGATTAAATATCAGAATGATTAGTTATAATTATAAAAGTTTTGCTAAAAATGCATATAAAATTGTTATAGATATTGATGAAAATGAATTGAAAAAGCCAACAATATCGGTAGATATGCCAATACATGCAAATTTAAAAGATGTAATTAATTCATTATTGAATTCAGATTATAACGAAGATAAAAAGCATGAAAAATGGCTAAAATGGTGCAAAAATATAAATGAAAAATATCCAGTAGTACTTGATAAGTATTATGAAAAGAGTTCACCAGTAAATCCATATATTTTTATAGATAAATTATTTGATGAATTACAAGAAAATGATAAAATTATTGTTGGAAATGGAAGTGCTTGTGTAATAGGGTTTCAAGGGGCAAAAATAAAACAAAATCAAAGATTATTTACTAATTCAGGATGTGCAGCTATGGGATATGGATTTCCAGCAGCGATAGGTGGAGCTATTGCTTCAAGAGGTGAAAGAGTGGTATGTTTAGATGGAGATGGAAGTTTTCAAATGAATATACAAGAATTACAAACAGTAGTACATAATAAATTGAATTTAAAAATATTTATTTTAAATAATAATGGATATCATTCTATAAGACAGACACAAAAAAATTTATTTAATCTACCTTTAGTTGGAGTATGTAAAGAAAATGGTATAAGTTTTCCAGATATGGAAAAAATTGCTTATGCATATGGAATAAATTTTAAAAGAATAGAAAATATTCAGAATATTAATGAACAAATATCAGAAGTTTTAAAGACAGAAGGACCTATTATTTGTGAAGTGATATTAGATGAAAATCAAAATTTTGAGCCTAAACTATCTTCAAAAGTTCTACCTGATGGAACAATGCAATCACCTGAACTTGATGATATGTTTCCATTTATAGACCAAGAAGAATATGATAAGATAAAACGAGAAGTTTTAGAAATATGAGGAAGTAAATATGAAAAAAATTTGTATATTTGATTTTGATGGAACACTGATGAATACTATAACAGATGTCGCTATATGTTTTAATAAAACATTAGAAAAGTTTGGATATAATTCTCATCCAATAGAATTATATAATAATTTTGTTGGTGGAAATTTAGAAACTGTAATTGGAAAGTTATTAAGTTATAATCAAACTAAAACTGCAACAGAATCAGATATAAATAATATAAAGGCTTATTATTCAAATTTATATTTAACTTGTAATAAAGAAAATACTAGACCATATGAAGGAATAATTGAATTATTAAAAAAGATGCAAGAAAATAATATATTACTTGCAATAAATACAAATAAAAAACAAGCTTTAACAGAAGATTTATGTGATAAATTTTTTAAAGAAATAAAATTCGAAAAAATTATTGGATATTCTGATGATTATCCATCAAAACCAGATCCAACAGCAGTATATGATATTTTAAAAAGTACAAATTTAGAGAAAAAAGATGCGGTATATATTGGAGATGGTTTAAGTGATGTAAAAACTGCTGAAAATGCAGGTATAGACGTTGTTTTTGTTGAATGGGGACAAGGTAAAGAAGAGGATAAAAATAATAAGTCAGTAAAATTTGTAGCCAAAAAAGTTGAAGATATATATAATTTTTTGATAAAGGATAATTAAATGAATAAATATGAAAATAGAGTGATTCAAGAAGATATGAAAGTGCTTAAAGAAAGTGAAATAGACTTTTGGAAACTAAATAATAAAACAATTTTATTTACAGGAGCAACAGGAATGTTAGCTTCATATATGGTATATTTTTTAATATATTTGAATGAAAATATTGAAAAATTTAACTGTAATATTGCATTAATTGCTCGTAGTAAAGAGAAATGCGATAAAAGATTTGGAGAGCATATAAATAAAAAATATTTCAAAATTTATTTATGCAGTTTAGAAGAAGAGATTTTAATTCCAGAAAAGATTGATTATATTGTTCATGCTGCTAGTATTGCTATAACACAATATTTTGAAAAGAATCCGATTGGAGTTGCTCTTCCTAATTCATTAGGTACATATAGACTTTTAGAACTTGCATGTAAAAATAATGTTGAATCCTTTTTATTCTTTAGTACTGGTAGTATATATGGTAAAATCAATAATAAAAAAATGATTTCAGAACAAGATTATGGAATACTAGATCCCTTAGATACAAATAGTTGCTATAGCGAAAGTAAGAGATTTGGTGAAATGTTGTGTAAATCATATTGGAAACAAAGAGGTGTAAAGTCAAAAATTATTAGAATTACTCATACATATGGGCCAACAATTGATTTAGAAAACGATGAGAGAGTTTTTTCAGAATTTATAAAAAATATTTTAAATGGACAAGATATAGAGGTGAAAAGTGATGGGAGAGCAGTAAGAAGTTTTTGCTATATATCTGATGCTACTGAGGCTTTTTTCAAGGTTTTACTAGATGGTGAAAATGGAGATGCTTATAATTTATCTAATGTGAATGCTAATATATCAATTGGAGAATTAGCAAAGATTTTAATAGATATGTATAATGATAAGAAGATAAAATTAAAATTTTTACAAAGAAATACAGATAAATATGTTGAAAATAAATTTGCTAATGAGATAGCCTTTTCTACAAGAAAATTAGAAAAAATAAATTGGAAAGCTAAAGTTTCTATTGAGAATGGATTTAGAAGAACTATAGAAAGTTTTGAGGAAAATTAAATGAAAAAGATTAGTGTATTAATTCCATGTTATAATGAAGAAGAAAATATAGAAGAGTTAGTTAATGAAATAAAACATCATTTTTTAGAAAAATTACCTAATTACAATTATGAAATTATTTTTATTGATAATGCTTCAACTGATAAAACTAGAGAGATTATCGAAAAGATTTCTAGTAAAGACAAAAAAATAAAAGCTATATTTAATATTAGAAATTTTGGAGGATTAAATTCCCCATATTATGGACTGTTGCAAACAGCTGGAGACTGTACAATTCAGATTGCATGTGATTTTCAAGAACCAATAGAAATGATAGAAAAATTTGTTCATGAATGGGAAAACGGTTATAAAATTGTTGTTGGAGTGAAAAATAAAAGTAAAGAAAATATAATAATGAAATTAATAAGAAAAATGTATTATAGACTATTGAAAAAATTTTCAGCAGTTGAACAGATTAGTCAATTTACAGGATTTGGTTTATATGATAAGGATTTTATTAGTATTTTAAGAAAGCTTAATGATCCTACACCATTTTTCAGAGGAATTGTAGCAGAATATGGATATAAAAGAAAAGAATTATATTATGAACAATCCAAACGAAAACATGGAAAAAGTAAATATAATTTTTATAATTTATTTGATTATGCAATGTTAAGCTTTACTTCTTATACAAAATTTGGATTAAGAATAGCTACATTTATTGGAATTATAATTTCAATAATTAGTTTTATAATTGGAACAGTATATTTAATTTTGAAACTACTATTTTGGAATAGTTTTTCAATGGGTTTAGCCCCAATGTTAATTGGGACATTTTTCTTAGGTGCGCTACAAATATTTTTTATTGGATTTTTAGGAGAATACATAATGTCAATTAATGAGAGAGTAAAGAACAGACCATTAGTAATCGAAGAAAAAAGAATAAATTTCGAATAATAAGTTAGGAGTCCAACTATGAATAATTATTTTGAAGAATCTAGAAAAAAATATGAAATAACTTTAAACAAAACAGATTATATGAAAAATATTCATAATAAAATAATGGATTATAAGCAATTAAGTAATTTTATTGAAAATTCTATGATTGATAAAGTGGTAATAGATAGAACAGGAATATATATTATATTAAATGAAGAGTATTATAATATAAAATTATATATAAATGATAATGATTTTGAAGAAGTACCAATTTCAATTTTAAGTTTTGATAGATATGAGCAAAAAGAATTAAAAATGGTAAATAAAATATTAGATATTTATGAAAAAAAAGATATTACAGTGTTTGATATTGGCTCTAATATTGGATGGTATTCTTTAAATTTGTTAAAAAAATATAAGAATATTAATATTTTTTCATTTGAACCTTCTCCAGTTACATTTAAACGAATAAAGAGAAATTTTGAATTAAATGAGTTTAATACAGATAAAATATTCAATATTGGATTTTTTAATGAAAACAGCAAATTAGATTTTTATTATGATAAAGAAGGCTCAGGAGCATCTTCTTTAGTTAATTTAAGAGAAAGAGAATCTGTAAAAAAAATTTCTGTTGAAATGGCAAAAATAGACGATTTTGTAGAAATGAATAATATTTCTAATATAGATTTTATAAAATGTGATGTAGAAGGTGCGGAACTTTTTGTTTATCAGGGAGGAAAAAAAGTTATAGAAGAAAGTAAACCAATAATTTTTTCAGAAATGCTAAGGAAATGGTCTGCTAAATTTGGATATCATCCTAATGATATAATAAATTTTATGAAAGAAATAGGGTATCAGTGCTATACAATTACAGATAATTATAAATTAAGAAAAATCGAAGAAGTTACAGAGAAAACAGTAGAAACGAATTATTTCTTTTTACATAAAGAAAAACATACTGAAATAATAGAACAATTAGTATAAATAAATATTTACAAAAATAGAAAAAAGATATAAAATTAATATAAGAAAAATAATAAGTATAAGAGGTGAGTCTATGAATAGAAGTATAATAAAAAATGTTATTAAAATATTATTGATAGCTATAATTTTATTTTTTTCATATAATTTAATTTCTTTGGCTACATATTCAACTATAGATGTAGATTATATAACTCAAGGAGCAGAAGAAAACTCAGGAGCATCTGATAGTGTTTTAAGTATTATACAATCAGTTCTAACAATAGTTCAAGTTATTGCAGTAGGTGTTGCTATTATTATGATAATTGTACTAGCAATAAAATATATATCTTCCGCTCCTGGAGATAAAGCAGATATTAAAAAAAGCGCAATTGCATATATTGTAGGAGCAGTTATATTGTTTTCTGGTGCAGGAATTCTTGGAATAATAAGAAAATTTTCAGCAGGAAATATCAAACCAGATCCTTAATTTAAAAATAAATTAGAGATAAATTAGAAATAAAACTATCTAATTTATCTTTTTTATTACGTATATTTACAAAATGAAAATTATAGGTTAATATTAAATTATTGAAAATATTATCGAAAAATGGTATAATATAAGTAATGAAAATTACGATAGGAGGAAAAAAATGAAAAGTGTAAGAAAATTTGTATGTATAATATTATTTTTTGTTATAATTATGTCTGTTTTACTTCCCAATATTTCAAATGCTGCTTATGATATGATGAAAAATGTAAATGCAATTGCAGATGCGTCAGAAACTGATGTTAGTGGGGCTACAGCAGCAATTACTTCAACTAAGAGAATTGCTGGGGCGGTTATAACAATTACTAGAATTGTTGCAGCAGGTATAGCAATAATAATGATAAGCGTTTTAGCAATGAAATATATGACAGCTGCTCCAAGTGAAAAAGCAGATATTAAAAAACATGCTATTCCGTTTGTAGTTGGAGCCATTATAATGTTCTCTGTTTCAGGAATTTTAGGAATTATTCAAAAGTTCTCAGGAATTTTTTCACAAAGTTAATTTTATTTATATTTAAGGAGAAAAAATATGAAAACTAATTTTAAAAAGATGATTGTATTAATACTAGTTTTAATTGTTGGAATAGTACCAGTTATTTCAAGTGCTGACTATAATACAGAAATGTCTACTTTATTAACTGGTGCAGATGGGGCAGAGGGAGAATGGAAAGCACAAGGAACTGCAACTACAAAGGTACAAAATGTAATGAAAGCTTGTATTTCTATTGTAAGAATTGTTGGTATGTGTATTGCAGTAACTTTATTACTTGTTGTGGCAATAAAATATATGTCTGCTGCACCTGGAGATAAAGCAGATATTAAAAAAGCTTCATTTGCATATGTTGTAGGTGCTGTAATATTATTTGGGGCAGTTGGAATACTAGGAATTATTAATGAATTTGCATTAAATAACATAAAAGCAAATTAGTTATTTAAATTATTATAGGAGAAATTTATTATGAAATTAAGAAAGTTTTTTATCTTAATTATAACCATTTTTATCATATTTCAATTCTTATATTCTTTACAAAGTTATGTGTATGCTGAAAATGGTTTTTCAGCAGCTGGATTAACAACTAGAACAGATTCAACTAAATTTGATCAGTCATCTCATATTAAATCTAGTAATGCTACCAATGTGGCAGAAAAATCATCAAAGGTAGTTGTTACAATTATAAGAATTGTAGGGATAACAATAGCAATTGTAATGTTATTAATAGTTGCAATAAAATATATGGTTTCTTCAGCAGGGGATAGAGCAGATATTAAGAAACACGCTATTGTATATGTTGTAGGAGCAGTAATATTATTTGGAGCAGTTGGAATTTTAGGAACTCTTAATAATCTTACAACAGAAGCTTTAAAGAAAGGATAATAAAAAAATATGGTAAAGAAAGTATTTATAATATTAATTAGTTCTGTACTATTATTTTCTATTATTAATATGTATCTTTTTCCCAATGTAGGATATGCTGAATTTTCTGTTGGCACTACTTTTGGAGGAGATATTAATAAAGATGCAAAAGATGCCCAAACAGCAACTTTAGATATAATAGCAACAGTTTTGGCAGTTATAAGAATTGTTGCAGCAGGAATAGCGATAACAATTCTTATAGTACTAGGTTGTAAATATATGTTATCTTCAGCAGGAGATAGAGCTGATATTAAGAAGTATGCAATGAATTATGTAATTGGTGCTTTTATTCTATTTGGTGCAACTGCATTAGTTTCAATAGCTAAAGTGTTTATTGATTCTGTTTTTTAACAGTAAAATTTTATTAGGAGAATATAAAATGAAAAAAAGAATAGTTCTATTAATTTTGTTAATTTTATTCATAAATGTAATAGGATGTTGTAATAATGTATTCGCAAAAGGTACAAAAATGGAAGATCTTATAGGAGCAAAATCTCCCATGAAAAAAGTTTCTACTCCAGATGAAACAGGTGAAAAAGGTTCTGGAATAATAGGTGGAATTAATACTGTAATTGGATTATTGCAATTAGCTGGATCTGGAATATCAATAATTGTTGTTACACTACTTGGTGTGAAATATATTTTAGCAAGTCCTGCTGATAAAGCTGATGTAAAAAAATCTATTACGCCAATAATAATTGGTTGTGCACTATTATTTGCAGGTGTTAATATTGTTGCAACAGTTATGGATTTTTCTACTAAAGTATTTCCAAATACATAAAATAATGTAATAAAAAATAGATATATAGAAATTTATTCTATATATCTATTTTTTATTACATTTGTGTTAAAAATGTCAAATCTTCGACAAAAATATTGAAAAAAAATACTCGTTTGAGTATAATTAATATAATAGTATTAATAGGCTTAAAAGGAGGAAAAAGATGTACAAATATATAAAAGTTTTAAAGAAAATAGTATGTATAATAATACTATTTTTAATACTTAGCAGTTTTTATAGCGTAAAAGCTGCCACATTAAAAGAAATGCAAGATAAAGCTAATGCTTTTATAAAAAAAGGACAGGATAATGTTGGGAAAATAGATATGGATAATGCATTTGGTGAAATTGCAGATATTGGTAGTATTTTAACAACGATAGGTGCTGGTGTTATGGTAGCTGTTGTTACATATATGGGAATAAAATACTTAACAGCAGGTCCAGATGCACAAGCAAAATTAAAAATACAATTAATAGGTGTTGTTGTATCAGGTTGCGTTATTTTCGGATCATATTTTATTTGGAAAACAGTTGTACAAGTTGCAAATACATTCTAAAGATTAAAAGGAGAGATAAATTATGGGAACTTATCAAATACCTCGTAATTATAGAGGTGAATCAAGAATTTTATATATATTTACAGTCAAATCACTTATTACAACAGCAGTAGGAGCTATGGTTGGGTCATTATTCTTTTTACTATTTAAAAGTTTAAATATGACTCCAGTAGGAATTGGTTGTATGGCATTTTTTGCATTTATAGGATTTGCACTTGGAGCATTGAAAGTTCCAACAATTGTTATGTTCCCAATTACAAAAAGAATTGGTGGAGAACCTATTGGTGAAATAATAATGAGATACATGAAGTTCAAAAAGAACAAGAAAATATATACTTATACAAAGGAGGAAAAATAGATGGGAAGTGAAATGATTCCTTTACTACAAGTTGGTATATTCCTTATTTTCATAATAATGATATTATTAATAGCAATTTATATCTATTTAATGAAACCTAAAGCACCAAAAGAAAGAAAAGAGCAAGAACATATTATTGAAAGTGAAGAAGATGGAAAAAAGAAAGTTGAACAAGATTATGGGAAATTTACAACTAATCTAACAAGAGAATCAATTTTTGATTTCATGGAATTTGAAGAAATTGTTGATAATATGATTGTAAGAAAAAATGGAACACAATACATAATGGTATTACAATGTAATGGTGTTAACTATGACTTAATGTCTGAGCAAGAAAAAATTTCTGTAGAAGAAGGTTTTGTTCAGTTCTTAAATACATTAAGATTTCCTATCCAATTGTATATTCAAAGTAGAACATTAAATTTAAGAGATATAATAGAAGAATATAAAGCTAGAGTAGATAATTTAACAATTGAAATTGATAGATTAGATGCTAGAATTGCTCAAGCAAAAGCACAAGGAAATAGAGCTTTAAGAGAAAAATTAGAGTTTGAAAAGAAAAGAAAAGTTAATATTTTAGAATATGGAATAAGTATTACAGATTATGTTGAAAAATTAAGCTCTAATAAAAATGTTTTACAACAAAGGACATATGTTGTTGTTTCATATTATTCTGCTGAAATTGGAGGTGGACTTGATAAATTTTCTAAAGAAGAAATTTATAATATGTGTTTCTCTGAACTTTATACAAGATGTCAAAATATATCAAGTGCACTTGCTACATCACAAATAACAAGTTCAATATTAGATTCTGAAGAATTAGCAGAATTATTATATATTGCATATAACAGAGATGAAGCAGAGTTACTACAGCTTTCTAAAGCTTTAGATTCACAATATGATGCATTATATAGTACAGGAAAAGATGTCTTAAAGAAGAAACAAGAAAAATTAGATCAAGAAATTAGTTTGGCAGCTATAGATATGGCTACAGACAGTATATTAAAGGCTGATAAGAGAAAACAAATCGAAGAACTAGAAATCCAAATTAATAAAGAAGAGAAAATAAAACAAAAAGCAAGTGAATTATTAGATAATTATAAAGATCAGCTAGATAAACGAGTTTTCAAATATGCAAAAGAAGAAATAGAAAATAGTGGAAGTAAAAAAGAAGAAGATAAAAAACAACTAGCAGAAGGAAAAACAAAATCTTCACAAACAGCATCTCCTGTTGTTAGAAAAAAAATAGTGAAAAAAAGAAGAGCTGAAAACTAAAGAAGAGGAGGAGAATTAATAATGTTTGGAAGTAAAAAACAAGAGTCTACTAATGAAATTGAAAGTGTAAAAAAAGAAGAAGTAAGTGTTTTACAAAAAAATAAAAACTCTTTAAAGGATTTAATTGCACCTGGTGGAGTTGATGCAAGTTATACAAACCATATAGAAATTTCATCAGCAAGAACAAGATATGCAAGAAGTATGCAAGTTGCTAACTTGCCTAGAATGTGTACATTCCCAGAATTTTTAAGAGGAATGTATACTTTTGGAGATATAAATGTTTCTGTTTTTATAAATCCTGTTAGTGAATCATCTTCACAAACAGACTTGAATAGAACAATTAACGAACTTGAATCTGAAAGAATTGTTGCTTTAGATAGAGGTGATATAAACAGAGAGAGGGTTATAGCACAAAAGAAAGAAGAAGCAGAAGAACTTCGTGACTCTATTGCAGCTGGATTCAACAAATTATTTGATTCATCAGTTATTGCTACAATATTTGCTTATAGTATGGATGAATTAGATAGATATACAGAATTATTATCAAATGAAATGTCTAAAAACTTAATTGATATTAAACCATGTTGGGCAATGCAAGATGAAGCTTTTAGAAGTAATATGCCATATGGCGATAATAAGATGACAAAATCTCATACATTTGATAGAAGGGCAATGTCAACTGTTTTCCCATTTTTTACATCAGATGTAGGACATGAACAAGGGATTCCACTGGGATTTAATAAACAAACAGGACTACCTATACTGTATGATAATTTTAGTTCAAAATTAACTAACTATAATATGGTTATATTTGGTAAATCAGGTGCTGGTAAATCTGTTACAATCAAAACTTTAACAGCACGTTCAGCAGTTCTTATGGGAATCGAGAGTTTAGCCCTTGATGCTGAAGGTGAGTATACAGTTGTTGCTGAGGCACTTGGTGGAGTTAATGTTACATTAAGTCCTAACTCAAAAACAGTTATAAATTTATTTGATATTGAACCAGAAAATGTAAAAGATGAAATAACTGGTAAAGAAAGAACAGTATTAAGTGTTGAAAATAAAGTAGAAGATGTTACAAACTCATTACTTACAATGGCTAGAGGTAGTACAAGAAGTCAAGAAGTAAACGAGCTTACAAAACAGATTATTTCTGAAGCTGTTGCAGAAGAATATGCTGCTTTAGGTATAACAAATAATGTTGAAAGTTTATATACACGTGATGACAATGGTGGTCCAATAGATATTTCTAATAATTATTTAGGAAGAACTAAAAAAGAAATGCCAACAATTGGCTCTTGGTTTAAGAGAATTCAAAGAAAAGCTGAAGAAAATGATAATCCAGACTATCGTTTCCATTACAGTTATTTAGTAAAGGTTATGAAACAATATGTTAGAGAATACCAAGGTCAGATGGCATATTTTGATGGTCAATCAACATTTGAATTATTAGATGGTTTACCATTTATTAATATTGATATTTCTCAACTAGAAGAAAGATTTGCAAGACCTCTTGCACAACAAGTTATGCTTTCTTGGGTTTGGGAAAAATATGTTAAGAAAAACAGTGAAGATAAGACAAAAGCTTCTAAAAAAAGAGTTCTTGTCGATGAGGCATGGATGTTACTTCCTTATCCAGAAGCTGTTGATTTCTTAAATACAATGGCTAGACGTGCTAGAAAGAGAAATGTTTCACTTGCAGTTATTTCACAAAAATTCCAAGATTTTTATGAAAAACAAGAGGTTCAAGCTGTTTTAACATCATCAGAAACAAAACTATTCTTAGCACAAGATAAATCAGAAATCCAATACTTAAAAGAAGTATTTAAGCTAAGTGAAGGTGAAGCTGGATTCTTAATTACATGCAATAGGGGTGAAGGTTTACTTAAAGTTGGTGGAGATTCTGCTATTATAGGAATTCAACCAACAAGAAAAGAATTTGAATTCGTTGAAACAAACCTTTCAAAACAAGCAGCGTTAGAGAGAGCAAGAAAAGAAGCAGAAGGAAATCAATAAATGGGGAAAATAAATGAAAAAAGTTTTAACTAGTATATTAATTATACTATTAATGTTTAATTTCATATTTTGTTACAATGTTTATGCAGTACCAACAAGCCCTGCTGGTGGAGAACGAGAGGGGAGTAGATTGCAAGATTCTTTTGCTAGTGAAAATGCTGCTATGGATAATACATTATCAGAAAAAGCAGCAGCAATGGGAGATGGTGAAGGTGATGATGGTGCAAATTCAAAAGCTAATGGATCTAGTTCTTCATCAACAGGAACATTTATGGGAATTGTGTCTAGGGCAGTGAATATTATAGCACTGGAAGTTGATGTTTTAATTAGCCATTTAGCTAATAATCCAACAAAATCAGGTGGAGCATCTTCTATTAAGCAACCTAAGAATGAAATGTTTTGGTTTTCAATAGATAAAACTGTTTTTAATAGAGTTCCATTGTTTAATATAAATTATTTTGATACAGAAGAATCATATGAAATTGGTGGTGGTGAATCTGTATATTCAGATACAAATAATATTGCTGTAAAAGATAGTATTGTGGTTTCTTATTATGTATGCAGACTAATATCATTAGGAATAAGTTTAGTTGTATTAATATATATAGGAATCAGAATGGCAATTTCTAGTGTGGCATCAGATCAAGCTAAATATAAAAAAATGCTGATTAGTTGGATTGAAAGTATAATTATTTTATTTGTAATGCCATATATAATGAGTGCTATATTTGTATTTGGAGAAAGTTTAACAAAAATATTTTATGGAATAAGGAATAGCCTTTTAGGAACAACTGTACCAGGTGCAGCAGGAACATATGATGTATTTGAAGAAACTGTTCGCAAAAAGTTATTTGGAAAAGTATATAATGATTCAGGTATAAGTTTAGCTGTATGGTCACTTGTATATTGGGTACTATTATTTACAGAACTTAAATTTTTATGGCTATATTTAAAGAGACTATTAATGGTAGGATTTTTAATTGTTATTTCACCAATAATAACAATTACATATTCAATAGATAAAGTAGGAGATGGAAAGGCACAAGCATTTGGTATATGGCTTAAAGAATTTATTCTTAATGTGTTAATTCAGCCACTCCATGCATTACTCTATATAGTATTTGTATTTTCAGCAAACGCAATTGCTGCAACTTCTCCATTAGTTGGACTGGCACTATTACTTGCAATGGGTCAGGCAGAAAGAATGGTTAAAGTAGTATTTGATATGAAAGGTTCAGTAACATTAAGAGGAGTAAATAAATTTATGAAGAAAGAAGGATAATATAGTGAAAAATAATTCTTTATTAAAAATAATAATTTTATTTTTTATAATAGTATTTTTCGGTTTATTATGTTTTTCGTTCTTTTTATTAAGTAATATAAAAAATGAAAATAGTAGAAAAGCAATAATTAACGATGAACGTCCACAAAGCGTTGAAGAAGTAATTATTGCTTCTGAATCTGAATATATAAAAGAAGATGAAAATAAAATATATGTCAAATTTATAAATGATTTATATGATGAAAAAGAAAATAGTAATGAAATGTATTTTAATAAACTAATAGATGAATTAAAAAGATTTTATGAAAAGAGGGATTTTTATTTAATTGATAATTCAAAAGATATTGAAATTTATGTAAAATATGAAGATGAAAGTTATGTAATTATAATAAATGGTATAGAAGATTATTTTGAAAAAGTAGATGGAAAGATTTATTCAGATATTAATAAGATAGAACTTCCACAAAGACAGGTTATTTATACATATAATGATTTATTAAATGGCTTAGTTGCAGGTCAGATGTCTATTAAATATATATCAAAAATACTAGGAGAAGGCGAAGAATTAGAAAATGGATATATATCATATTTGGATGGAGCGATATTATTAAAAACAACAAATACTAAAACAGTACGAAATATTATTTTTACATATAAATATGATAATGAAGTGGTAAAAGGAGTCAAAGTAAAAACCGATTTAAGAGAAATTTTAAATTTATATCCAAATAATGTATTTGGAAGTTTAGAAAATAAATATTTAGGATATTATACAGATGACTTTTATTATTTCTTTTATGATGATGAAGTATCAGTTTATGCAATTACATACAATGAAAACAGTGAATTTGAAGAGTTTTTAACTAAATATTTAGAGGATAATGATTTAGATAAATTTGTTAATTCTATAAAGTCTGTTATAAGAAATTATGATTATTTAGAATATGATTCAGATATAAAGAAAGCTCATATAATGTTTTCACATAAAGGGTATGAAATTGATATAGAAGAAAATAATCCAAAAGGAATTATATTGTATGGGAACTATTATTTTACCAATATCACAAAAGACTATGCTCAAATAGGACTAATTACATTAAAATCAAAAGAAAATTCTGTTGAAAAAATAGAAAAAGAAAGAAGACGTAATAGATAGGAGTTATAAATGAAAGTAAATCAAAATCGCAATCAAAGAAACTATATGATAGCAATAGTATTTCTTGTTATTGCGATTTTTATGTTGTTTATGGTTTGTGCTATGATTGTAAACCTTTTTAAGGGTTCTAATGATCAAAAAGATGTTGAATTATCATATGATAATCTTACTACTGTAAAGCAAGTAATAGAATACTATAAATCTACGTACATATCAGAAGAAACAAGTTTAGATAATGAATTTAATTTAGATATTTATTTAAAATTTGCTAAGTTGCCATATGATGAAAATGATAATAGCAATGAAAAATATTATAGTGATATTATAAATGAGATTGCTAAAATCTTAAGGTATAAAAGCTTTAAAATGATAGATGAAGAGAATAAAATAACTGTAAAAGTTATTTGTAGTAATAAAAAAATACAAAAAATTATAATAAATGATATTGAAGATTATTTTATATATATGGATTCTCAAATTAGCATGAAATCATATAAAGAAGTTGAAATTGCTAATTTAGATATATCATCAGATATATTACAAAGAATTATAGATGAAAACTGGGAGAATTTAGATTATTTTGGAACAAGAGATAGTATATATGATGAATATTATATATATTGTAGCCAAGGAATAAAGGTAAAAACAATTCAAAATAAGATTTATAATATAATCTTTGACAAAAATTATATAGGAAATGTTATTAATAATATATTTCCTGGAGTTGATTTTAACTCAATAAGATCTGAACTTGGAAGACCAACCTTTGAAGATAAAGAAAATGAAGTTATTGGATATAAAGGAGAAAAAATTTATGCGTTCTTCTCTAAAGATGAAATTTCTATATATAGAATTTCTGATGAAGATACAGATGATTTCTTTAAATTAGCAGATGAATTTATAAATTCAAAGATTGATTTATTAGAATTTATGAATCAATTAACATATATGTGGCCAGATTATAATAAATATGAGTATTCAAAATCATCTATATATGTATCGTATCCGTTAAAAGGTATTGAAATTAAGGTGAATTATGATGACACAGATGGAATTTTGGTGTATAATAATATTAGGAGCAGTTTGTCTAAAGTTAATAGATATTTAGAAAATACAGACTTTGTAGCAAAATTACAATTAGATTGTGTATTTGAATCTGAATGTAAGAGAGTAATTAAAAGAGATAGTGAGAAAAAGCGAGCAGATGAATATTTAGAAACTCTAGATGAAAAAATGAAAAGCATTATAGGAGAAAGTTTAGAATATTACTATTATCCAGAAAAAGATGAAAATGGTGGTATTTATAGTATGAAATTTATTTCACAAAGTGGAGATAATCCAAATAGAGAATTAAATGACAATATAAATTCATATATATGGACTTCAAATTATAATTTTGTATATTCTAAATCAGGAAAAGGAATATATTTATATAATTTGAAAGATGGTAGAGTAATAAGAATTGTTGAAGGAAAAGATGAATTTAAAATTAAAGAATATAAAGATGGAATACTATATTATGATAAAAGTGAGATAAGTATGTACTAAGAAAGGAAAAAAATATGGCACAATTAAAAGCATTTTTAAAAAAAATAATTGTATTAGTCATTATGATATCTATTATAATGGGTTCTTGTGCTGTGCCAAATTCTTATGCAAAACTAACAATTCAAGATGGTGAATTTTATTATGCAGGAACAACAAAAGGAAGCTATGTTCCAAGTGAAGGAATATTCTCTTGGTTATTTGATTTCTTAGCTCAAATAGCTGAATTTTTATTAACATTAATTCCTAATATTCTTAGAATGGCTTTTGTAGGTTATGCAGCAGGAGCTGAAAAATTATTGACTTGGGTAGTAGAATCTACTGCTGGTGTTAATCTTCAAGGAGAGGATATGAATTCAACTGACCTTACAGCGTTAAGTGATTCAAGTAATAATGTAACAGTACAAGCCATAGTTTATAATATGGTTCCAGCATTTAATATTAACTTTTTTGAAAGCACAGAGAAGAAAGATTTATATATAAAAACAATAAAGGAAAGAGATGCAGATGGAAATCTAAAAGATAAAGATGTAGTTATTTCTCCAACAGGACAACAACTAATTTGTAAAAAATGTGAAAAATCAGTTGATAAGTGTTGTGGTGATATAGATGGAACAAAAAAAGAAGTAAAATGTTATGGAGATTGTGGTTGTAATGGATGTGATGCATGTAAAAAATATGCAGAGTTAATGATTGCAACAGATCCTATTATTATACAATTAAAAACTTTAATTGCAGTATGGTACTATTTAATAAGATTATTAGCAGTAGCTGCTATGGCAGTAGTATTAGTTGCTATTGGTATAAAAATGGCAATTTCTACTATTGCTTCTGATAAAGCTGTTTATAAAAGAATGCTTATAGACTGGGTAACAGGAGTAATATTAATTTTTACAATGCATTATATTATGTTATTTGCGATTACAATAAATGAGATTTTAGTAAATACTGTTAGAGAATCTGCAAATACAGTAAATAAAGTTCAATTAGCGCAATTAGCTGATACTAAAAATGGATCTGGTAATAATAAAGATAAAGAAGTAGAAAAAAGTAATCAAGATATAGAAATAGATGTTTATGAAGAAATAAGAACAAGAGCATATGACCCTAAAATGACTGTTGGATTGATGGGAATGATTATGTATTTTGCTATGGTATTTATGGCATTCAAATATACGATAATATATGTAAAGAGATTTTTAACACTAGCAGTTTTAACGTTAATGGCTCCAGGTTTGGGGGTTGCATTTGCTTTACAAAAAGTACTGTCTGGAAAATCTACTTCATTAAAAACTTGGCTTACAGAATATATACTAAATTTATTTATTCAAGTTGTACATGCCTTAATATATGCAATATTCATTTCAGCAGCTTTGGCATATTCATTAGAAAATATTTCAGGTGTTATATTAGCATTAATTTTAATGAACTTTTCACTAAAAGCAGAAGGAATTTTTAGAAGAATATTTAATATAGATCCAGGTAATAAGGGTTTATTAGGTTCAACTGAAAGTGCAGCAGATAATTTGAGAAAAAATATTAATACTGCAAAAGGTCTTTATATGGGTGCAAAACCTGTTGCAAAAGCGCTTTCTTTTCCAGCACGTGCAGCATTTGGAGGAGCAGCAAAAACAGCAGCAGCAGGTGGATTAATGGCAGGTGCTATTGCTGCCAAAGGAGCATCTGCAGTTTCACAAAAAGTGTCTCCTACTCTTGAAAAAGTAAAGAGTAGTGCTTCTAAAAAAGTTGAATCAATAAAACAGGGAAATGGAGTTTCTGGTAAATTATATTCAGCTGGAAGAACAATAACAAAGCCAGTTACATCAGCAGGAAAATTTTTTAGAAAAGGTAAAAAATCTCAAAAAGATGAAGACAAAGAATTATTAAAGAAAAGTGAAGTTGAATTACAAAACGAGCTTGAAAAAGCAAAAAGTATATATCAGAAAAATCCAGATGACAGACAAAATTCTAGAGATGTATTAGAAGCTAATAGAAGATTAGAAAGATATAGAGAATTATCATCTCAAAAAGCAGATAGACTTACTACTGGTGGAGTTGTTGTTGGGCATGTTAAAGCAATGTTTGATATGAATAATTATTTTGATGTTAAAATTTCTAAAAATGGTAAAAAATATTATACTATGAAATCTGGAGTTGTATTTGGAAAGCACAAATATAATTCTGCAACAGGAAAATTCGAAAAAGATACTAGCAATGCTGCTTATACGCAGTTTGGTGCAAGTAAGTTACTAGGTTTTTCAGCTCAAGATAAGAAATTATTTAAGGAGAGAATTGTAAATCCTGTAAGAAATAGTGCAGCTGGTATGGTAGCAATGTTTGCAGGAATGGGAACTCTTACAAGCCATCCAGTAGTTGCCATGGGAATGATAAGTGGAGGAGCTTTGGCTACAACAGGAATGGTAAAGAAGTTTAAAAGACCTAAAGATGGACCAAATAGATTGAGACTTAGAAAAAATAATAAGAAATCAAGATATAAATTTGGAAGTTTTTCAGCACCAGCAGTAGCAACCATAAGAGATAATGTTGTAATGCAAGCAAATAGAGATTTAGCTAAACATTTAGTTAGTGATATAAGCAGTAGACACCCAACTTTTAAAGAAAAATTAAAAAATGATATGATTACACCAAAAACTGTAATTCCTACAGTAGCTGGTCTTTCAGTTGGACTTGTTTCAATTCCAGCAGGATTATTAACAGCAGGAATTTTAAGAAAAAGGATGAATTCAACTAGCAATGTTGCAAGACAAGATCCATTAAATGAAGAATATGAAAATATGTATGATCCATATGGATATGAAGCTGATGCAGCAGCAGTGAAATTACATCCAGTTGGAAATTCTGCTTTAGATATAATAGATGCACATCATTTTAGTCAAATAAAAAATCAAATGGATAAATTTGATGAGGAAACAGGCGATTTGATGAAATCACAGATTATAAATGATGGTACTACTAAATTATCTATGAATATTAGAAAATTGGATAAGAATTTAGACAACTTATCTGATGACGAAATTTCAGCATTACAAGGAGCTTTGGCAAAACAACTAGGATTTGATTTGGATCCTAAAACAGGAGTAAGCCAATCTCAAATAGCAGATCTTGATATTAATAAACAAAATTTAGTAAAAGAGATAGAAGTTACTACTAAAGATGGAAAAACAACTACAAAAGAAATTACAGATGAGGATGCCAAAATGGTTAATGATGCTTTAAACCAAGCAATATTAGCTAGAGTAACAAAAAGTATTGAAAAATCAGAAACTATTGATATTAATAATGAAACTATGCTATTTGGAATAATAGATGAAGTTTCATCAAGACCAGAAATTAAACAGTTATTATCAGCAGATCAAGGTGTAGAGGTACTATTTAAAGGTAATATGTCTGCATTAAAGTCTACTATTAAGGATAAAGCTGCATCTGCAAATAATCTTGCTAAAAATGAAATTGCTAAAAATCTTAACTTAAATGGAGAAGAACTTGATGTTGTTAAAGAAGCAATAACAGAAGTTGCAACAGAATCAGCAGGAAAAGATGGAAACATAGATATATCTACACTTGATCAAGAAAAGATATTTGCCAAAATACAAACTAAAATAAATGATAAAACTCCAAAACAACAACAGCAAAAAAGTGATAAATCAGCTAAAGTAAGTACAGATGTAGATCAACTTTTATCAAAAAGTAAAGAAATTACATATAAAAAGGCAATTAGTACATTGCTAACACCTAATAATTCTAAGCTTCAAGTAAGTAAAACATTAAAGGTAAATGTAAAAAGAGAAAGTGCAAAAAGTAAAATTGATTCTATTTTAAATTTACAAACAGGTGTAGATCCTTTACAAATAAGAGATAAAGTAATAAATAAAGAGGCAATTTCTAAATCAGTTAAATTTGAAAGAAAAACAAGTAGAGCAGAAACTAAGAAAACAGTGAAAAAACAAATGATAGATATATTAGAAAAATATTCAGAAGATACAAATGATACTGCTAAACCTGAAGATAAAATGACATCAAAGGAAAAATTAGCTCAAGCACAAGCTGCAACAGAATCATTATTAGCTTTTGCTGGAAATTCAAAAGAAGTAAATGATGTAAGAGATTCATTATTAAATTCATTATTTGCTGTATCAGAAACTCAAAAACAACTAAGAGAATTAAATGAATATGCACAAGAACATTTTTCAGAAAAAACTAAATTTAAGAAGAAGAAAAGTAAAAAATATTTACAAGCTGAAATAGATGCAAGTATTGCAAGAACAGAAAAAAGTAAATTTGAAATGCAAGAACTTCAAAGTGGAACAGCAGGAAGTCCTGATGATAAAAAGAAAAAAGAAAAACAAGTTATATTAGCTGAAGAAGCTTTAAATTCAATAGGACCAGTACAAGATACAGTAAAAGCATCAAAAGATATTATAGCTGAAATGAGAAAGAAAAGATTGTAATGAAAGAGAGGAATAATTATAATGAAAAAAGTCTTAAAAAAATTATTAGTAATCATATTAATATTTCTCACAATTAATAGTGCTGTTTTTCCTAATGTTTCTCAAGCATATCCTGGGGAAGATATTGTAAATGCTATTGGTGATTGGATTATTGGGCTTTTTACATATCCTATACAATTATTTTTAAATTTTACTGGTCGTGCAATAAATTTAATAACAGCAGGTGTTGCAGGTGTTGATGATGATACTATTAGTACGTCGATAACGCCATTCGATATATTATTTAGTGGTGCAAAAAATAATAATAAAGATGTTGTAAAAATTGTAAGAGTAAATTTTTTTGATGATACTATAAAAGACGATTCTATAATAGGAAGAATTAGAAATGGTATTTCTACATGGTATTATATTTTAAGAATGATTGCATGTGTAATTTTACTTGTAATTTTAGTATATGTAGGTATAAGAATGGCATTAACTACAATAGCTTCAGATAAAGCTATGTATACTAAAATGCTAACTGATTGGGCATGTAGTTTAGCATTAATATTCTTACTTCAATATATTATGATATTTACATTTACTGTAAATGATGCTTTAGTAACTGCAATGGCTACAATCTCTAAAGATACAGATATGTCTAGTGCTATTGATACAATATTTTGGAGAGGATTCAATTGGGGGGTAGATGGCATTGGATCTGCAGCAGTGTATTTTATATTAGTAACACAAACAATTGGATTGCTTATTTCATATATTAATCGTATGCTTAAAATTGCATTTTTAATGATAATTTCTCCATTAATAACATTAACATATTCAATAGATAAAATGGGAGATGGAAAAGCACAAGCTTTAGGTACATGGTTAAAAGAGTTTGTATTTACAGTATTAATGCAACCATTTCACTGTATAATATATATGGTAATGGTTTCAACATCAATAGAATTATTAAATGATAATGTAAAAGAATTGGGATATGCTGTTTTAGCAATAGTTTGTATAAGATTTGTAAAACAAGCAGAAGAAATTGTAAGAAGAATATTCCATTTTGAAGATGATAATAAAGGAACATCTATTGCTGGTGGTATGATGATGGCTTCAGCAGCATTAGCTCATTCTAAAAATATAGGAAAAACATTAAAAAGTGGTGTTACAGGAGCAAAAAATTTAGCAACAGGAGCAAAAGATTTCTTAGGACATGCAAAAACAGATGCATTAGTAATGGGAGCTATATTAAGTAGAAATAATACTAAAACAGATGCAAATGGAAATAAACAAAAGATGTCATATGCAGAGTTAAAAGAAGATATACAAACAAAACAGGATGAAAAGAAAGCACAAAAATATTCAGCTGATACAAGAAAAGCTCTTATAGAAGAAGCTAAAAAGATCAAAAAAGAAAACCCAGGAATGACTGCAAAAGCAGCTATGGAGAAAGCTAGAGCTAATTTGGATGATAGAGCTACACAAATTCAAAATTCAAATCCAGGAATGTCAAGATCAAGAGCTATAGCAAGAGCAAAATTTGAAATGGGTAAAGATAAGAGAAAAAGAGACAGACAAGAAAAGCAACCTAAAATAATAAAAAGTGCAAGAGGAACGATGCAAAATATTAGTTCTACATATAATGCATTTAAACAAACAGATGTGTTTAAAGATTTACAAGATGCAAAAAATACTTATTTAGCATTAGGAACTGGTGCAGCAATGGGAATTGCTATGTATGGTAATGGTCAAGATGCAATGCAATCAGGGATGGCTGGAATGGCAGCATATAGTTCTATAAGAGAAGCTACAAAAAATACAAATAAAACATTAGTAAATGATGCTGTACAAAGTATAGCATCAATAGATGGAAATACTGCAGCAGAAAAAGAACAAAAATTAATTTCTTTAGCTCAAAATGATGGAAAAGAATTTGAAACTAATTCAGATAAAATAAAAGATTTACTTTCAAACTTGGAGAAAGAATTACAGAATTTAGGAATGGATAGTGTTTCTGCTAATACATTTAAAAATAAAGTACATAGTGAAGTAAGTTTAAATGCAGTGAATGGAAATAATGTTCCAATATCTGATATTGTTCGAAATAATATTGCTAAATATAATAGTACTAGTGCAGGAAGAGAAAAACCAATTAGTATGGCAAAAGATTTTTCAACTATAAATAAAGCTGCACTAAATCTTAATAAATTTGAAAATGAAAAGATAGCATATCAAAGCGTTCATAAACTTATGGATACGGGACTTACTCAAAGTGCAGCTGTTGCAGATATAATGAAACAATATAATTCTTATGAAAAATCTAACATGAGCATATCTGGAACTGAATTTATACAAGATAAAGAAAAAATAGAAGAAATGACAGATAATCAAGCTAAAACTAAAATGAATAATCATAATGCAGAAGTAGATGTTATAGATTCAGATGTAGAAAAACAAACAGAATTAGAAGTTGACAGGATTGTTAAAGAATTTGAAAGCAAAACAGATATGAATAAACTTACTGAACATTATGCAAAAGATATAATGGATGATGCTAAAGCAACTATATCAACAGAACTTCAAAAAGAAATTAGCAGAATTGCTGAAGCTGCTACAAAAGATGAAAAAATTATGAAAAACGAATTTGAGAAAATAAAAATTGAATTAGATAAAACATTAACAGAAGCATTAAATCAAAAAGCAAAACTTGAACAAGAGAAAGATAAACTTCTTAAAAATGGTAGTTCACATCAAATAGTAGAAGCAGAAAAAGCTTTAGCAGAAAATATTTATAAAATTCAATATGTAAATTCTGCTAAAGATTATATGAATACTAAGAAAAAAAGCAAATAGTGGAGGAAAATAAGATTGAAAAAAGTAATAAGTAAAATATTAATAATTTTTATATTAATAATTTTATTATTTGAATTTGCATTTTCAAATAGTCTTATTTCCTATGCAGAAGATGATATTGCATTACCTGCTGAGCAATTAGAACAAATAGCTAGTTTAGGAAGTGGGCTCGTATCTATAATTTTATGGATACCTAAATTTATAGTAACAGGTGTAACTGCGCTTATAAACAAAACTACTAGTCTTATTGCTAAAATGGAAAATGATAATGATAATGATCCTGGAACAATTACTCCATATAAAATCTTTTTTGGAAAATACGATCTTTTAAGTGTAAATATGTTTGAAGAAACAGAGAAAGATGGATTTGTTAAAGAATTTAGAAGTTCAATTTCAACATGGTATTATGTAGTAAGATTAATTTCAGTTGCATTATTACTTGTAATATTAGTATATGTTGGAATTAGAATGGCACTTGCCTCTGTTGCTGATGATAAAGCTAAATACAAGAAGATGTTATTTGATTGGGTTGTAGGATTAGCACTAATTTTTGTTATACACTATATAGCAATATTTACAGTTTATTGTAATGATGCAATAGTTCATGCAATTGAGGTGGCATATGAATCAGAAAAAGATACAGCAGAGGGAATGATAGATGAAATTTTTATGAAATCACTTGTTGGGCTTGGAATAATTGCAGATGCAGCGATGATAGTTTATATTGGAATTGTTTTTCAAACAATATTCTATCTAATTGCATATATTAATCGTATGTTAAAAGTAGGATTCTTATTAGTAATTTCTCCTTTAATAACTGTAACTTATGCAATAGATAAGATGGGAGATGGAAAAGCACAAGCTTTAGGTAATTGGTTAAAAGAATATATATATACTATTTTGATTCAACCATTTCATTGTATAATTTATTTTACTTTTGTTAGTACAGCATTTAAACTAGTTGTAAAACAGGCAGAAGCAGATTATAGTTATAATGCATTATCAGCAGGAATTTTAGCGATTCTTTGTATAAAATTTATTAATGATGCTGAAAAAATAGTAAAGAAAATTTTTGGAATACAAGATGGTGAGAGCAAAACAGCATTAGCAGCAGGAGCTGTAATGGGTATTGCTATGGCAAAGAATGCTACTAAAATAGCAACAGGAATAAAAGGTGGAGCAATAGGTGTAAAAGCTGTTGGATCAAAATTTAAAAGTAATTTTATTAAAGATGCTCCTAAGTTACAACAAATAGCAGGTAATAAAGGTGTAGGAAAATATATAGGAAAAGCAATAGGTGGTACATCAAATGCACTAAATAAATTTGATGAATTTAACGCTAAAAGAAAAGAAAATTTTAATAATAGTTTTATAGGTAAAAAAATAAATGGAGCCAAGACTAAATATGGAAAATTTAGGAATTCTAAAGGTGGTCATGTAGCTGATATGCTTGGAAGAAAAGCATTAAGCACAAGTGCAGCTATAATGGGATTTGCAGCTACATATGCTACTGGAGATACTGATGCATTGTCTGCAATTGGATATGGAGCTGCAGCAGGAAGAGGAACAAATGAACTTTTCAGTAGTTCTTCTGAACGAAATAAAGGTGAAGGTATTACAAATGCAAATGAAGCAACAGAATTAATGCATCAAGCAATAGAAAAAGAAGCTGAAAATGCAAATGAAGAGCTTGAAGAAGCAAAAGAACAACTTGAAGATGCTGAACAATCATATAAAGATGCAGAACCAGCATTAAATCATTATAAACGTGCTGAAGCACTTGATGCTAAAGCAGATAAATTAAGTAATGAAGTTACAAATGATCAAAGAGCATTAAAAGGATTAAAACCAGGGTCTCCTAAATATCAAAAAGCTATGAAAAATATAAAGCCAAAAGAAGATAAAATTAAAAAACTTCGTGAGCAAGCAGAACAAGCTAGAAAAATGGGAGAAAAATTAGATAAAACAGGCGAAGTAACTGAAAAAATTAGTTCTGGAATGAAGACAAAAGATATAGAGGATGCATATAAAAAGAATATTAGTGATAAAGTAGATAACTTGAAGACTAAAGATAGTAATTCTAGAAAGTTAGACAGACAATTAAGAGAATTTTATTCTGCTGAAGCTACTAAAGCAAGACATGAATCAATGAGACATAGCGTAACAGATCAAACAATAAAAGATAAAGCTAAAGATATAGAAAAATTAATTCAAAAAATGATAGCAAAACGTAATGAGATAGCAAATTCTGGAAATGATAATGCAAATAATGATGAAATGGTATCATATGAAGATATGCAGAATGGAAAAAGAATGGCATCTTTACTTCAAGCTAATATTGAAAAAGATTTTATAGAGCATTCTGGAGTATCTTCAGAAGATTTATTACAAATGTCAGGAGGAGCATTCCTTTCAACTGATTATGGAAAGGGAGAAGCTGACAAAGAACTTGTTTCTGAAATGCATGAAATGGAACAACAATTAGAAAAATTGGTATTAGAACAGCAAATAAATTATCGTATGAGAGGTATTGATAAAGCTGCTGAAGTAGATTCTGCAATGGGAGGATATTCAGATAAGTTTGATTCTGAAATTTTAGATGGTGCACTTGCTAATGCGTCATATAGAAGGGGATTAGAAGATAAACAAAACTAACAAAGGAGAATAATTATGAAAATTAAAGGTGAAAACAAAATACCAGTAATAATAGCAATAGGCGTTATAATTGTGATAGTATTAGTTGTAAAAGATTTTAAAGATCGAGATCAATCTACAAATTATAGTAACTTAACTTCTGAAGAAATAACAGCAGCTGTAAACAATGAAATTGAAACAATGGAAATAAATACTTTATCTACAATGGATGAAAGAGATAGAATTGAGCATTATGTTTCTTCATTTGCAGATGCTATCGAAGAAGAAGATTATGAAAAAGCATACTCTATGCTATACGATGATTTTAAGAAAAATTATTTTCCTAATTTGAGTAGTTTTGAAGAATATGCAAAAAATAAACTTCCAAAAGTTGTTTCTTTTGAACATACAAACTTTGAAAGAAATGGTGATTATTATATTTTATGGATAACAATGTCTGATCCTCTTAGTGGAAAAGGTTCAGAAAGAAAAATGAATTTTGTTGTTAAAGAAAATGATCTAAATGATTTTGTTATATCATTTTCAGTTATATAAGAAAGGGAGTTTTGCATATGACATATACAGATTTTAGATTAAAAATTAGACGTTGGTTTAGAAAGTATTCAAAATTAGTATTAGTTTTGTTTTTAGGATGGTTTACAATATTTATTATAAATTATTATATGAATCATCAAACAGTTAAACCTGAGCCTGAGACAACATATGAAATGCATACATCAGTTATAGATACAAAGTCAACTGTTCCAGTATCTATTCAAGATACAATTGAAAAGATGATAAGTGAATATGTTGGATATTGTAATGAAGGAAATTTTCAAAAAGCATTTAATATGTTATCAGAAGATTGTCAGAAATATGAATATGATAATAATGTTGTAAATTTTATGCAACATGTATATACAAAAATGCCAACGAAAAGGCATCACGCAGTTCAAAATTATTCAAATACAGAATATGATGGAAAAAAACTATATATTTATGAAATTAAGTATACAGATGATTTATTAGCAACTGGGCTAACAAATGCTACATATGCATTTACTTCTGAAAAAATGGTATTTTACAATGAAAATGACGAGGTTAAAATGAATGTTGGTGATTATGTATATCATTCAGACATTAAGAAAATCTCAGAAAATGAATATTTGAAAATAGATGTTATAGATAAAATAGCAAATTATAGTTCTGAAACTTATCAAGTTAAATTTTCAAATAGATCAAATTATACAGTTGTAATAGCTGATGGTGTGGAAACTGATGAAATTAATTTAGTATTACCTAATGAAACAAGACAAAGAGGTTCTACTTTTGATATTGTCTTAAATCCACAAGAATCTCAAACATATACATTTGAATTTCCTAAATTTATGGATGATGGAGATATATCACAAAGTTTATTATTTTCATCAATAAGAGTTATGGAACAGTATTCAGGAACAGATGAGATTGCTAAAGAAGTGATTCAATCTGAAATTGATAATGCTATTTCAAAATTCAGTATGACAGTTGGACTATAATAAAATACAAAAAAGAAATTCTAGTTCTTTAACTAGAATTTTTTTTATGTTATAATACTTTTGGAAAAAGGAGATGAACAGATGTCTTATATAGAATTCAAAAATGTAGAAAAAGAATATAAAATGGGAGAAGTTATAATAAAAGCTCTTAACAATACAAATTTTTCAATAGAAAAAGGAGAATTAGTAGTAATAGTAGGGCCAAGTGGAGCAGGAAAAACAACATCATTAAATATTCTTGGAGGAATGGATACAGCATCTTCTGGTGAAGTTGTTGTTGATGGGAAAAGAATTGATAAATTAAAAAATAAAGATTTAATAAAATATAGAAGAGAAGATATAGGGTTTGTTTTTCAATTTTATAATTTAGTTCAAAACTTAACTGCTGTTGAGAATGTAGAACTTGCTACACAGATTTGCAAAGATTCTTTAGATCCTAAAGAAGTTCTAGAAAAGGTTGGATTAAAAGACAGAATGAAAAATTTTCCATCTCAACTTTCAGGAGGAGAGCAACAAAGAGTTGCTATTAGTAGAGCAATAGCTAAAAATCCAAAGTTGTTGTTGTGTGATGAACCAACAGGTGCTCTTGATTATAATACAGGAAAACAAATTTTAAAATTATTGCAAGATACATGTAGAAAAGAAAACATGACAGTAATTATAATAACTCATAATACTGCAATAGCGCCTATGGCTGATAAAGTGATTTATTTTAAAAATGGTACTGCGGAGAATATAAAAATAAATGAAAATCCAATGCCAATTGAAAATATTGAATGGTAGGAATGATTTATAAGTCATCCCTACCATTCTTTTTTGATTCTTTTTGTTTTTTCTTTTCTTCTTTTCTCATTTTAGCTAATTCATAAATGAAACCACCTTCACGGAATACTCCTGAGCTTTTTCCCCAAAATGCAAAGAAACCAATCACGACAATTAAACCAATAACAATATTGACTACAACTTTTATCCAAAATTCATTCATATATTAAAACCTTTCTTTTCTCTTTAAATCTATAACTTAATTATATTATTAATTGCTATAAAAATCAATATACTGAGTTCTAAATTAATGTAACCAAAATGTAATTCAATTTCCAGAAAAAACTATTGATATGGATTTTTAAATAATATACAATAATGTTGAATAAATAAAATAGGCAAATTATATTATTTTTTAGAAAGGAGGAAGCAAATATGAATCAATTTAATAAACCAAATTCTGATAAATCGCTTTCTGACCTTTTTAAAGAAGTTCAAGATATAAGATATGGTAGAGCAGAAGCTCAGACAAAAGAGCAAAAAAATCCTAGAGCTGATGTTAAGTTTAATAAAATCCATGTTATAGATAAAAAATTTAATATGTTTGGAGCTATAATTGGAATTTTATTTATAATAATGTTTTTTACATTAGTAAATAGTAGTTACATATTTGCCAATTCAGAAGAAGAAAAAGTTGCTATTGCACAATATGAACAAAATCAATATCCAATAGAAATTATGGATGTATTATCAAATAATATTAGTTCATCAACTAAAAAAGAAATAATCACATCAGAAGAAGAAATACCATTTGAAACATCATATGTTGAAAATTCACAGTTACCTTTAAATGAAGAGAAGGTTATTCAAGAAGGTAGTGTTGGTTATTTTGATAAAACAGTTATTAAAACATTTGAAAATGATGAATTGCTTGCTGAAAATGTAATTAGTGAAATTGTAAAAAGAGATCCTGTAACAAAAATAATTGAAGTTGGGACATCAGAATTTTTATTTGATAGACAAGCTCACATTGGTGATACATTATATACTTCAGATATGGTTACAATGTACAATGGAGCAAATGAAGAATCAGATATTTTATGTATGATATATCCATATATTGATATAAAAATTCTTTCTGAAAAAAATGGATGGAGTTGTATAAATGTTGATGGAATTGAAGGTTATATAAAAAATGATTATATAACATCAGTTGCTCTATATCCAGAAGTTGTGGAATTATGCAGAAAACAAAGAATTTTAGTTAAAGTAAATAGTGCAATGGATGTAAATAAACCTAGTGGATTAACAAGGGAAGATTTTGTAAAAGTTTTATCTAATCACAGAGAAGATAAAGAACATATAATTGAACAATGTGCAGAATTTTTCTATGAAGCAGAACAAAACTATAATATTAATGGATTATTTTTAGCATCAATTGGTATACATGAAAGCAATTGGGGAATGTCTAATATATCAAAACAAAAAAATAACTTGTTTGGATATGGCTCTTATGATTCAACTCCATTTTCATCATCATATAATTTTGAAAGCTATCAATATGGTATAGATCTTGTTGCAAAAGTATTAGCTAAATATTATTTGAATGAACCTGGTACAGCAATATTTGATAATGAAGTTGCAGTAGGAAGTTATTATAATGGACCTACAATTGCTGGTGTAAATGTTAGATATGCTAGTGATACAAATTGGTCAAATAGGGTATATTCTATAATGGAATCACTATATAGAGAATTATAAAATGAAAAGGAATGAAAAAAATTTGAAGAAAAAATCAATTGATATCAAACTAATTATTTTAATTGATATAATATTGCTTATTGCAGTTTTCTTTGCATATAAGAACATTTATACAGTTGAAACAAGAAAAACTATTTATGCAGAAGCTTCAGAGAAATTTGTTGAAGAAAATAAACAACCTGTTTTTAAGATAGGAAAGATTATTTTGTATAGTAGTGCAAATGCAATTGATAATAGTGATGGACAATTAAAGGATATTGATATTAGTCAGTTTACTGATTTGCAAGTATATATTGATAATACCAAAAAAAGTCCTGAAATTACAGCAGAGAATACAATAAATGAGATGTATATTGATAATATAAAATTTTCAATAAAATCAAATAATGGTACAAAATCTTTTAATTATAAAAATCCATTTGATTTTGGAAAATTTATTCAGTTAGATAACTATAGAGATGATGGTATCTTATTTCAAATTTCTAATACAAATGAAGAAGATGCATTAGTGAACTATAATGATAATGTATTTTTTACAGATTGTTCAAATCCAATTTCACTTGGATTTGTTAATAAAGATTTGCTAACTGGTTGTGAAGTAAATAGCACAAATGGCTCAATCACTTTTGATGGAAGCATTTTAAGGAGTGCTAATATACAGTTAGAAGATATAAATCCATCAATATCATTTACAATTCATTTAACTAATAATTATAATGAAAAATTTACATGTAATGTAGATGTTGATGTGGATTTATCAGCATCAGATGGTGGTATTTATAATGGTTATATTATGAAAGTTATAAATTGTGAAGAGGATAAATATAATTTTTTAAAAGTTTCAGATTAATATGGAAAAAAGTGGGTAAGTATTGATTCTACTCACTTTTTTACATTTTATAATTGTAATAAAAATGATAAAATTGCTAAAATGCCTATTACGTAACATAATGTATAAAAATGTGAAAAAATTGTTATACCCAAAGTCATATAAAAGTAGTATATTGAAATTAGTTTAATGAAAAATTTAGGCTAAGGGAGTGATTAATTATGAAAAAGAAGTTAATGATTTTTGCAGTAATAATAACATTGTTAATTGCTGGAACACTATTTTTAAAAAAGGAAAATATTAAAAATAGTATAACAAATAATACTAAAAAAATTTTGAAAAGTTCATCACCAGAAGTTATTAATACAGAAAATGAAAATGACAACTGGGAGCTAGGGTTAGTATTTTATGATTCATCAGTTGATAATGGAAAGACAGCACTAACAGAAATTAATTGGGATGCATCAGATGGTGGATATGGGCAAGGTGAAACAAGAATAATTACAGTACAAATAAATTATAAAAATATTAGTGCATTGAAAACATATGATGTTGGAGAACTTGAAATTAGTATTCCAAACTTAATTTATAATACATCATCAGCTTATAATCATGATAGTGCATATTGGAAGTCTTCTGTAATTATAGGAGCAAATGATTCTACACATAGTGGTTATGATTGGAATCTTACAGGACCTTCATATATTCCAACTAGTCAAAATATTTATAAATTTACAAATGCTTTTTCTATTGAAGAAAAAGCTAACTTTGAAGGAAGTATACAAATTCAATATACAATACAAGTTCCAGGAGAAAATGTAGCATATTCAAATCCAGAACAATATGAAGATGAATGCACTCATTCTTTAAATAGAACACTAAAGGCAGAAGTAAAAGATATATGTGAAAGCAATGAAATAGTAATGAATTATAGAAGAACTTATATTCATCCTTGGAAGGAAAGAACATATACTGTTACAAAAAATGCAAGTAAAATATCATCATACGATGGTTTAGGAGAAAATGCATCTAACTATATATGGGTGAAGTATAGTTTTGATTATACATTAAAAGATGAGGATATTAATGCAATGTGGAGATATCCAGATATAGATACTGATAAGTCTCCAAAAATATATAAAGATCATATTCCAGATAATTGTGTAGTATATGATATTTTTGAAAATAAGTTGGAGGCAGATAATAATATATATTCTTTTCCATTATCAACTTCAACAATATATGTTGGATATCCAAAAGAATTTTATAATGAGGAAAACGAAACTTTAAAAATAAGTAATACTGTTGAATTATGGGGAACTTATAATAATAAAACTGAGCCAGAATGTCTTGCAACAGATTCAGTATCTGTTGATTTGTCAGAATATAGTTTTTCATATACAGGAAATTTATATAGTATAGACAAAGTTTCATCTTCAGGATTAAGATATCAAGATATTATAAATGAAAATAAATATAATTATATTAGAAATGAAATTATTCCAGTAGCATATTATACAGGAAATCCAATGACAATAAAGTTTGGAGATGATATATTAACAATAACCAATAATGAAGGAGAAAAAGTAAAGTTAAAAGAAGATGAATATTATTTTGATTCTATAAGTTGGGATAATGACCATTTTAAAAATGGAAATGATAATATAATAAAAACCGATAAATATGATTGTGAGTTATGGGTAAAGTTTAAAAACAGTAATTCATATGAACTATATGATACTTTTAAAAATAAAAGTAAGACTTGGAAATTTAGTGATGATATAAAAGTTGTAAGTTTCTATTTTATTATTAATGATGTAAAAGAATGTCTTGTTGGAAAAAGAGAATTAGTAAAAGTAAATACTCAGTGGGAATGGCATTCACCGATAAATGCAAGGACTATATTATTAAAAAAAGATATTCCTGAAAGTGGAACAGTATATAATTTTGATTATATAGAAGTATATTTTAAAGATGCAAATAATAATTTTATTCTTCAAAATAATGTAGGGCTTGATGACTATTCTAGTGAAATAACAAAACAAATGATAGCGCAATATGACTTAGAAACATATGGACATTATATGCAAAGAGATTTTTCTAGTGCTAGATGGAATTATTTTCATATAACACAGCCAAATCATGAACTAAGTTGTAGAAAAAATTTTTCAGCAGTAACACAGGATGTTGCTAATGAAGTATTTTATGGTTCATGTACAATCCAAGGAACTATTAGAGCTAGAACTATGATTGAGTATTATCCAGAACAATATGATGAAACATATGCAGTTAAAGGTTTTAAATTGTATGATTTATTGCCATTAGGAATGGAGCTAGATTCTACTAGTGATGAAATTCTTGCTAGTATAGAGTATAGAGATGTTTCAAATTACTTAATGTATGATTCACATTTTAATAAGATTACAATGGAGAAATTTAATGAAATATTAGATACAGATA
>CAORJJ010000014.1:0-26103 GCA_948517135.1 uncultured Clostridia bacterium
ATACATATATATATTATTATTATGTAACAAAAATGTAATACAAAAACGCTATTTTTTTGTCAAAAGTTGTTTACTTTTGAATTCATTTTATATAAAATATATTAAGAATTTACAAAAAAAGTCAAAATCTATTTGTAATTTAAAAATTAAGTTTCCCTAAGCGTTCATAATTTTTTATAAATAAAAAAAATACTTGACAAACTAAATTTTTAAATTTCAATAAAATTTTATATAACAAAAGATATTTTTGAAAGGAGTACAATTTATAAATGAAAATTTTAATGCTATCATGGGAATACCCACCAAGAGTTGTTGGAGGAATATCTAGGGTTGTCCATGACTTATCTCACAAATTAATTCAAGAGGGTCATGATGTTACTGTTGTAACTTATCGTGATGGTAATGTCCCATATATTGAAGATGATAATGGTGTAATGGTTTATAGAGTTGATAACTTTATGATTTCATCAAATAATCTTATCGACTGGACTATGCAACTAAACTTTAATATGATAGCAAAAGTTGGTGAAATTATTGCAGAAAAAGGTAGTTTTGATGTTATTCATGCTCATGACTGGTTAGTAGCATATGCTGCTAAAACTTTAAAAACTGCATATAGTATTCCTTTAGTTTGTACAATTCATGCAACTGAAGCTGGTAGAAATAGTGGTATTCGTGATGAACAACAAAGATATATTAATGATACTGAATGGATGCTTACTTATGAATCTTCAGAAGTAATTGTAAATAGTAATTACATGAGAAGTGAATTACAAAGGTTATTTGGTCTTCCTTATGAAAAAATTAATGTTATACCTAATGGTGTTAACTTAAATATGTATGATGGAATTGAAAAAGATTATGACTTTAGAAGAAAATATGCTATGGATAATGAAAAAATCATATTATTTATGGGACGTTTAGTTTATGAAAAAGGAATTCAAACATTAATTGCTGCTATGCCAAAAATATTAAACCACTATCATGATGCAAAACTTCTTATTGCTGGTAAAGGTGGAATGATTGATGAATTAAGAAATCAAGTTAACTATTTAGGACTTGGAAATAAAGTTTACTTTACAGGATATCTTGGTTCTAAAGATGTTCAAAGAATGTATAAATGTGCAGATGTATCTGTATTCCCTAGCACTTATGAACCATTTGGAATTGTTGCTCTTGAAGCAATGCTTTCTGGAACTCCTATTGTTGTATCTGATGTTGGTGGTTTAAATGAAATTGTTGATCATGGTGTTAATGGAATGAAAAGTTATGCTGGAAATGCAAATTCACTTGCAGATTCAATTCTTACTTTGTTATTTGATCAAAAACTTTGTGATACAGTTACAAAAAATGCAGTTTCAAAAGTTAAAGATGAATATAATTGGACAAAAATTACTAAAAATACACACTTTGCTTATGAAAAAGCAATTGCAGAAACTGTTGCAACAAAGCAAGCAAATGAAATTGCTCAAGAAGAAGCTCAAAAACAAATCAAAAAATCAAATGAAATTACAAATTTACTTTCATTCAAAAAAACTCGTCAAGCTTTTGCTTAAAATATTAAAAGAGTTGCCAAAAGCAACTCTTTTTTTGTTACTCAAATAGCAAAGAGACACCACTTTTTGAGGGTGTCTCTTCACCATTTGAGATGATATTAATCATCTTCCTTTGGATGTTTCCAATTCGGGTCAATGGTATTTCCTGAACTATCAATATCAATAACCTTCAGATTTAACTCCTGAGAAATTTCTTCAATAAATTCTTCACTATTCATTAAATTATTATATACGATTGCCCATGAAATCTCAACGGTATCATTACTGTAATCAGTTTCAACATCATATCCTGCATTTTCCAAAATTCTTATTGTACCATTAGAAATACGTTCTTTAATAAAACAAGATGTTCTACCACTACTTTTAGCATCTAAAATAGATTTGTTTACTAAAGGAATTTCTAAAGCAAGAATATTTTTTATAGATTCCCGTGCTACTAATTCTGCTGACATGATCTCAACCATTCTCCTTTACCTCCATATTTTATTGTTTGCAAATTATATCATAGTCTACATAAATTTTCAAGTGACTATATTTAAAACAAAACAACAGGTAACATTAAATATTACCTGTTGTTTTTAAATAAATAAAAAACTTATACAATATATAATTGCCATATGTATTGGATAAAACCAATAGAAAAAATATTTTATTTTTTTACCTTGATTTCCATTATACATTACTATTGGAATAACTGGAATTAAATATGCTACAAATATTTTAATAGTATTTATATTTGTAAAATTCACATTCATCATATAAAAATAAAAAACCACAAGTAGTATATATCCTAAAGACTTTAATGTTTTACTTTTTCTAAAAATATATAATATTAATATTGTTAGCACACCAAACCATCCATAATCAACATTAATAATATCTCCTAATAATATTAATAGTAAACATATTGGAAATGATATATACTCTTTTTTTATTTTATCATATGCTGTAATCGCCAATAATCCTAATAATAATGTAAACATTATATTAAGCATTTTCCACTCACCAACCAAAGTTCTAAAAAACATGAATGGTATTTGTGAAATGATAGCAAAAATAAATAATCTCTTATAATATTTTTTCAAATCTCTTGTATGTATATATCCTTCAACTAATAAAAAAGCAAAAAGTGGATATGATGTTCTACCTAAATATATTGTTAATATATTCTCAGTTTGAGGTATTGCATATTTTATATGATCTAATATCATAGTAACACATGCAATTATTTTTACTACAAAACTGCTCAAGATTTATCTCCTATTAATTTAATAATTCTTTAACAACTTCATTTATTGTTCTTCCATCAGCAGAAGCTCCAATTCTTGCCTTAGCTTCTTTCATAACAGGTCCCATATCTTTAATAGAAGTAGCATTTAACTCTTTAATAACTTTTTCTATTTCTATTTTTAATTCTTCTTTATTTAATTGTTTTGGTAAATACTCTTGTAAAATAGAAATTTCTTCATTTGTTTGATTTATTAAATCCTGTCTTCCACCTTTTTCGAAATCTACAATAGCATCTTTTTTTCCTTTAACTTCTTTGGCAATTATTTCTATTATTTTTTCATCTTCAACAGTTATTCCCTTATCTTTTTCAATTTGTAATATTGCAGCTCTTACCATTTGAACTGTATTTTTTTTAATTTCATTTTTCTCTTTCATTGCCTCTTTTAAATCATTCATTAGTTTTTCTTTTAACATATCTTCTCTACCTTCTTTCTTTTATTACTTTACTACAAATTAATTTATTTATCAATACAAAATTTAAAATGTTATTAAGTCAAGATAACTAAACACAGAAACTTCAACAATCTTTTCTAACAACTCTTTATATTCTGCAATTCTAAAATTAATAAATCCTTCTAAAACAATTTTTTTATTTTCTATTAAATAGTTTTTTATAATTTTCTTTAAAATTTCATTTTTATGCCCTATTTTTTCATCTGGTAAATCTAGAACTTTTTTTGTAATTTCATATATATAGCATCTTTCAATACTGCTCAAATAAAAATAATTCTTTTCAACTGTTTTTTTTATGAAATCATCTTCAAAAAATTTTTCTATACAATTTTTAATGATTAGACTTACAACTTCATAAAACTCATCAATATACTCCTTTTCTGTATAATGAATTATTAAATTATCAAAAGTTTTAAATCTGTAATTTGAAATATAAATATTCATAGGAATCTTTTCAAACTGTTCTATCAAATATTCAATTTTTTCATCACTAACTGTCTTTATACAAACACTCTTCAAAGCAAATACCTCTTAAAATCTTTCAAATTAATTACCTAAATTTACTAAAATATAGTATTCGTATTTTTCCATTATTGTGTTTATCTTATTCAAAAAAAATGAAATTTAAGGATTGTCCCTAAATTTCATTTCACAATTTATTTTTTATCTTCTTCGATACTACTATTATCTAGAACAAAATTAACATTTGTAACTGTATTATCAACTTCAACAATCATACATGTTACCCAGCTTCTTGAAAACTTTCCTTTATATCCATCTGTTTTATAAATATATTTAACTGTTGCATCTGTTCTTTCTTCATTATAAATAAGATCTGTTATATCATGAATATATTCTTTAGAAGTATCCTCACTAACTGCTACAATTGCAAGTTTTTTTGCTTTAAAGAACTCTTCATTATATCTTTCTTTTACAGAATATTTTTTATAATCTATTGTTATTTCATCATTTAAACTACTTTTACTTATAAATTTTTTTAATGATTTACTATCTTCTATAAATGTATTTGAAACTGTTCCAGATGCTTCTGCAACACCATATATAATAGGTTCTTTTTTATTAGCTATATTAAAATATATAACTACTCCAATAATTATTATTGTTATTATTGCTATTATTATTATTTCTGCTTTTCCTTTTAATTTTCCCATGATTATCCCCTTATTCTTTTGATTATTTTATATTAAAATATTATACTAAAACAAAAAAAAATACAATAGGATTTTTAAAAACTCATATTAATTCCTTCTGAAACTATTGCTGTCATATTTTCAATTAAACTATCTATTTCCTTTGGTGTAACTATAAAATTAAAATTATTTAATTTCATTTTATCTACAATTTCATCCTCTGAAATGCTTACATCACAAACTTTTAAAGTATCTATAACAATAGTCGCAGCATCTAAAACTGTTGGTATTCCTACTCCTATAACTGGAACCCCCAATGTATCTTTAGATAATTCTGCCTGTCTGTTCCCAACGCCTCCACCTGGTACAATTCCTGTATCTGAAATTTGAATAGATTTATTTATTCTATCAATATTTTTTGAACATAAACTATCTATCGCAATTACAAGTTTTGGTTTTATGTTATCAACTATTCCTTTTACAATTTCTACTGTTTCAATTCCAGTAGTTCCAAGTACTCCAGGTGTTATAGCACTAACCGACCTTGTATTTCTATCTATTGCATTTGGCAAATAAATTTTTATATGACGTGTAATTTCAATATTTTCAACCACTTTTGTTCCCAAAGAATCTGGAGTTGAGTAAGAATTTCCTAACCCTACAATTAAAATTTCTTCATTAGGTTTTATATGTTTATCAATAATTGATTTTAATTCTTTTGAAAAAACTTCTATTATTTTGTTTTCTTTCTCTTCTGTTATATTATGAATCTTTTTAATATCTATAGTTATATAATTTCCCATTCTTCTTTCTAAGGCTCTTTCACCTTCTTCATTTGTTATTTTTACTCTAGTAATACTCATATCTTCAATTTTCTCTTCTTCACATTCAACACCTTTAATCTCATCTTCTAACTTATTAGCATTTTTATATAAATCTCTTCTTTCAACAGCCATATCCGTTCTAAAAAACATAATCTCATACCTCCTTTTTATTCTAAATATTTTTTACATTTTTTAGAAAAATATGCATATGAAATAATGCGAAAATAAATTTATGTAAAATTTTCATTTGTTATTTATTTAATTACAAGCAAAAAAATGAAATTTAAGGACTTTCCCTAAATTTCATTTTTTATTTTACAATTATTCTTCCCAGTTATGGAATACTTCTAAAACATCATCTAAATCTTCAAGATTATCTATTAATCTTTGCATTTTCTCTGCTCCATTTTCATCTAAAGAAACATATGTACTTGGAATCATTTGAACTCCAGCTTCTAAAAATGTAAGATTGTTTTTTGACAATTCTTCTGTAACTTGTGTAAAATCAGCAGGTGCTGTTGTTATTTCATAAACTTCTTCTTCACTTGAAAAATCTTCTGCACCTGATTCTATGGCAAGCATCATTAAATCATCTTCAGATAATGCACATCCTTCTTTTTCTATAACAATTATGCCTTTTTTCTCAAACATATATGATACACAACCATTTGTACCTAGACTTCCACCTGATTTACTAAATACATGTCTTACATCTGCTGCTGTTCTATTTTTGTTATCTGTTGAAGCATTTACTATAACTGCAACTCCATTTGGTCCATATCCTTCATAAGAAATTTCTTCATATGATTCATTACTTCCAGCTCCAGATGCTTTCTTTATAGCATTATTTATTGTATCATTAGGCATATTATTTGCTTTACATTTTGCAATAACATCTTTTAATTTTGAATTACCAGCAGGATCAGGTCCACCTTGTTTTACAGCTATTAATAATTCTCTTCCTAATTTTGTAAATATTTTTCCTCTTGCTGCATCAGCTTTTCCTTTTTTCGCTTGAATATTGTGCCATTTACTATGTCCTGACATGATTAATTCCTCCTTCTTATTTTTCCTATACTCAATTATTCTATCATATTAATTCGTATTTGTGTAGTATTTTAACAAATAAAAATTGTAATTTATGTATTACTTATTCCAAGTCATAGTATATTCCACTTCATTTGTATCATTTTTTTCAAATCTTCTTATCATAGTAATTTACATTTTACTTCAAATATTCTATAAAATCAAATATTTTTTATGGAATTTAATTACAAAACTTATATATCATATCCTTATATTGAGTAACTAATTTTTCCAAACTTTCCTCCATTATATATTCATTAGCTTCATGTGGATTAACAGGTCCTACTCCTAAAATATATTTATTTTCTGTATCTATAAAACTTGCCTCTGTTATAAAGTTTGTACTACAAATCTTTTCATTTTTATTTATAAAAGACTTTATATTATTTATCACTTCATATGTTGCATCATATTTTAAAGTAAGTTTATTTATCATATCTAATATTAAATTTATGTGTTCATTTTTAATAATTCTAAAATCAATAAGCACTTCACAATAATTCGGAACAATATTTATACTTGTTCCACCACTAATTTTTCCAATATTCATAGTTGTATAATTTATTTCAAAATTATCATTTTTATCCTTTTTTAATATATTATAAAAAACTTCTAGTTCATTTAAAAATTTAATTGTTTTTTCAATTGCATTTTGTCCTTTATTAGGCATACTTGAGTGCGATGAAACTCCAATAAAAGTTAATTTTATTTCTAATAAACCTTTACTAGCATTCATTACTACATTATTTGATGGTTCTCCTATTATCATATAGTTAGGAAATTTTTCTTTTTTATCTACTATTTCTTTTATTCCATTAAAACCAATTTCCTCATCATAAGTAAAATATAATTTCATTCCATACTTTAAACTTTTCCAATCAATTTCTGTCACAGCTTGTAAAATTCCAGCAAGTCCGCCTTTCATATCACAAACTCCTAAACCACATAATTTTCCATTTTTCTCTATCATCTCATATGGATTTGTTTCCCAATTACTATCACCAATCACTGTATCTGTATGGCCTAAAAATCCTAATTTATATTCATTTTTTATACTCATTATTAAACATTTACTTTTACTCTCAAGTCTAAATCCTTTATCTTTTAATATCTTTTCTATATAATTTATTATAACTATATTTTCTTTATCATTTACTGTATTAAAACTTACTAAATTCTTTAAAATCTCCTTTGCACTCATATTTTATTCCTCCTCTAATACTTTCCCTTGTACAACAGCCTCTTTTATATAATCATTTTGCATTTTTAAATTAATATTAATACTATATCCTGATGGTTGCAAAATATCTATTTTTTCAATTCCTTCTGCATATTTTTTATAAATAGCTGTTGCCAAACTTCCACTACCACATGCAGTTTCATAATACAATGTATCTACTGTTTTCACCCATATAATAGGATTTATTTTTATTTTTCCGTTTTCGTTTTCTAATAATATAATCCCTACTGCTTTTTCTTCTGTAACAAAGGTTTTCATTAATTCTTTTAACTCACCTTTAGACTTATTTTCATTTTTTCTTAAATTTTTGATAAAATTTATTGAATCATTCTCATTTACTACTGCCAATAATATTCCATCTAAATTTACTAAATTAAATATTCCTTTTATATATAATATATTATCCATCTTTTTATTAATTTTCATATTAACATATACATCTTTCGCCTTTGTTATGCCACCTATTATTTTGCTTTTATAACCAGAAACTTCCAATTTTATTTTTCCTTCTTGACCATTCAAATAATTCCATATTGCACATCTAGTAGCATTTATACAAAATTCCCCTCCTGCCATTTCTAACTTATTTTCTTTTGTATCGATAAATCCAACTTGTTCTACATCTAAATTTTGTTTTAATATCTTTGCATTTATCTGACTTTTTTGTTTATCTGTATATTTATTTCCTATTACTAAAGCTGTCTTATTTCCTCCTGGATTCAATATTTTAAAATTTTCCATATATACCACCCTTTCTATGAAAATACAAAAAAGACTATTTATAGGTTTTAGTTCCTACAAATAGTCTTTTACTTAAATATTCTTAAACTATATTGTAGGCACAAGTTTTAGCCTGTACCTACGCATAATATGCTATAGTTACAAGCTCCTACAATGATGATGTAATTCGTTTAAAAATATTCTTAATTTCATAATTATTTCCTCATGTTTTATATTAACATAATTTTTAAACCATGTCAATTATAGGTAATTTTTTTCATCAATAACATTTCCATTCAAATCTTTTAAAATTAGTTTCTCATCACTTATAATCAAATAACTATTTGGTGTATTGTTTTTTGGTAATGATATTGAACCTGGATTTACAAATATAGTTCCATATTCTTCTGTAATAAATCCTGTATGAAAATGTCCATATACTACAACTTTTCCAACTGGTGGCACGTTATCCATATTATATTTATGTCCATGACTAAAGAAAAAATCAACTCCATTTATATTTAATTCAACATATTCTTCAAACTTAAACTCAGAAATCATTTCGTCAACTTCAGCATCACAATTTCCTCTTGTACATAAAATAATATCTTTATATTCGTTTAAAATGTCTGCAACTTCACTTGGATTATATTCTTCTGTTAAACAATTCCTTGGACCATGATAATACAAATCTCCTAATAAAATGATTTTATCTGGATTTTCCTTCCCCATTATCTCTTTTACTTTTCTTGCATAATAACTTGAACCATGTATATCTGACACTACTAAATATTTCATATTCTCACTCCTTCTAATTTTTATTTAATTTTATTACTATTTAAATTTTTTTGCAAGGAAAAAGAGTTCTAGCACTTGCTAGAACTCCATTCCTAATTATGCTCATTTTCTCGAATACTTTTTCTCAATTAAAGGCATAATATCCTGGCCTCTCGACAAAATTCCCAATTTCACAAAGTGTTTTGTGTCTTCCTCTGTAATACGATATTCATGTGTAGTGTTATCCTTAGTTTCAAAAATAATGAACACCAGCATTTTACTTTTGCTCTCAAATCTTTTGACGTGCAAAGCCTCAATCCAACTATTTATCACTTTTTCATCAGGAAGTCCATAAAGTTGCAAATATGCAGAACCTACTTTATTTCCGCTGTAATCGTACCATTTCTGACCATTTGAAATAATTTGATCAATACTCATACTTTCCACAGGAGTTAATCAAAGACAATATTTTTCCAATTCCTCATAATTTAAACTGAACTTTTCAGCCAATACTTTCGCCTTCTTAGCCTCAGTCTCAATAGTTTTACTGCTTCTAAAAGCAGTAGTATCCACCATCATAGAAACAATAATCATCTTGGCTTCTTCAGCTGTTATACAATATCCTGCCTCTTCCATAATTTCATAAACAAGATATGCTGCGGCACATGCCTTCCTTGTATACATGAAATCATACGATTTATCAGCCTTATTTGGATGATGATCAACACATCCAATCACAGTTCCTTTGTGAATCGTTGTATAATGGTCAAGCAAAAACAATGTCCTTGTATCATCTTCCAAAACATTTTCCCATTTTTCCATCTTGATTCCAAACATTTCTTCTGCAATCTCATATGTATCATCTTTCTTAACTTTCTCTAAAATTGCAAATTCATTTTCAATTCCGAGAAAAGTTAGAAGCCGTGACATCAAAATACTTGAAAGCAAAGCATCTACATCGATATTATCATGACCAACAATAGTAACTTTTTTCCCACTCAAAACAGCCTTCAGTTCCTCTACATAACTACCATTCATCATTTTCATACTCTCTCTCCTCTTTCTAAAGTTAGTGTTTCTGAGTTAACTTAGGATATGCATTAAACATAGTAATTGCTTTTTCAAGCATTTCAGTTTGCTGATATGCAAGTTCTTGTCCTAATACTTCACTTATTTCATAGAATTTAACATCCGAAAAACTTGTGTCTGACGAATTCAAATATTTTTCATATTTGGATATATCATCCTCTATGAAAACACCGAAACACTGTGAAGATCCTCCACGAGTTCCTGCATACTTCTCCTCTTCTGAACTATATATTCCAATTGTGTGTAACTGTTCCAAACTAGAATTCGGAACATTAGAAAATCTTATAATTGCCGGCTCAAGAGAATTATCAAGTACCTTAATCTCAAGACCAACAACTTTTTTGCAAGTACGAACAACAGCTTTCATTGGAGTTTCAAACTTTTTAATTTCATCTCCAATAAGTCCAAGATATCCCTGGAAATCAACTTTCTCTTTAGACCGTCTACCAAGCAAAACATATATTTTACTGTCTAAAGTATTTCTTACAAGCATAATAATGTCTATTGTTTGACGACCTTTTACAAACCTGATTCCCTGATTTTTACTACATGCAATGATTTCCTTAAAACTATACTTGAATAAAATAGGCTTTACCTCATCTGGTATCAACTTCTCAAGCTCTTCATAATTCCCCTCAATTATCAGCTTACGTATATCAGTAGCATGATAAGGAAAATCAGAACCGTCTTCTGGATTAATCATTTCAGCACCAAGACTTTCACCTCTTTGTGCAAGTACATCAAGAATATCTTCTTTGTTTCCTGTTATGAAATGAGTAACTCCGTATTTGTTACAAGCCTCTTTTACATTGGAAATCCACTCATCAAATGTTTCGGTATCCTCCTGTGTTATGATTTCAAACTGACTTTCAGAAATGCCTGCTCTTTTGTAAACAGCTCTCACCATTTTTTCTCTTTCAGAAGCAGGAATACAGTTCTTTTCTTCACCATTTTCATAACACGAGCCAATCATCACAATCATTTTGCCTTTCCGAGCCCATTCAACAAGAAATCGTTTGTGCCCATTATGTAATGGCTGAAGCCTTACAACTGTTGCAGAAACAATTCCATTGTTTACTTCCGTTTGAATTGTATCATTTGCTACCATATTCAAAATCTCCTTTCATGTGCTATATTTTTTAGTTACGCTTTTCATTATAACACAAACCACTCACCTTTTCAATAACTTATGTAAACACAAAAAGACAGTAGAGAGTCTCTCTACTGCCTTTAAACGTTTATGACTGAAGTATCTGACTAAACACCTCATAATTTCTCACATCTTTAGGTGTGCAAAAAACTGCAAATTCAATTGTTTTAAAATCATATTGATATTCTTTTATGGCAATCTTCATTGCTTCTGCTACAATTTGAGGTGGGTTATAAAATGCTCCACATCCAAATGCCCCCAAAATCACAACATCTTCTTTCTCGCACTTTGCTATTTCAAGAATCCTGCATATTCTCTTTATGTGCAAATTTCTCAAAGATTCTGCTGTTAACTGGATCTTTTCGTTTTCTGCATCTTGATTCATAATATTACTTGAATCTGGACGAAGATTTGGTGCTGCACATGTAATGATATCCACATTATACCAATCACTTTCATCAAGTAGTTCGGGTGTGCCAATATCTGATTTGAATACGACCACTCCTGGAGTATAAATGCAATCATCATTATATGTGACATCCATTTTATTTTCTCTTATCAATCTTTTATGATGATTATGATATCTATCAACAATTCTTGGTTTGCTGATATTGAAATACAATGTACTACACCTGCAAAGTGCTTCTTCCTGCGCACTTGATCCCTTAAGTACTCCTCCTCCAGGACTTGTTGATGAGGCAAAATTGTGAACACATACTTTTTGTCCGCCATATTCTCTTGCTGCCTCAAAACTCCTTTTCTGAGATACAAAAACTTCAGCTGGATTTTTAAAACGATGCTCTTTTGTAGTTTTAATTTTGTCTTTTTCTGTTACAATGTACTGTTTCGAGGTTGATTTATGAATTGCATAAATTAAACGACTATTTGTTTCGCATAACCGCTTCGTATCCTCAAATACTTCAATATTTTTTTCTCTGATATTAGACATAACATCCATCTCCTTTTAAAAACCAATTAATAGTTACATTAAAAATCTTTAATAATCTGAAACAGAATTATGTAGCTCATAATATCATCAAACATCTCATTTGTCAAGAATACTAATTATTATATAGATTTTCTTTAATTTCTTTCAGTTCTTTCACTTCATTTGTTTGCTCAACAATTATTGAATTTGCAATATCCACAAATCTAGGATCAATTTTATACTTTAGTACATTTTCACACATTCTAATAGCACCTTCATGATGTGGTATCATTTCATCAATAAAATTCAAATTAATATTATTACTTATTGGTGCATTTCTCATTCTACAAAGCATATTTCTTGTTATAGAAAAATATGCTCTTTCATATAAACTAATATCTCTTCTTGTATTAGAATAACCATAACTTGTTATAGCAATTTCTCGCATATGTCCTATTCCTCTAGTTTGCATGCTAATTATATTTTCTGCAATATTCTTGAGTAGTTCATAATCTGTAAATCTCAATAAATTCTGACACATATATATAGCACTTTGATGATGTGGAACCATTGCAGTAATAAAATTTATTGTTATATTATCTGTAATTGGTGCAGATAACATTTTATTTTCCATTGTATTTAATATTTGATAAAAAGCACATAAGTATTTTCTGGTTTCATTTGTTTTTGTACATCTCATATGTTCACCCCTTTATACAATATGCTTTTTATGGATATTTGTTTGTATAAATAAAAAAATTAACATTTTATTCTAACTCAAATGCACCTGTATACAACTGATAATAAGTTCCTTTTTGTGCAATTAAATCATCATGGTCTCCTCTTTCAATAATTTTCCCATTGTCAAGAACCATAATTGCATTAGAATTTCTAACAGTTGATAATCTATGAGCAATTACAAAAACTGTTCTTCCATTCATAAGTTTATCCATGCCATCTTGAACAATTTTTTCAGTTCTAGTATCTATACTTGAAGTTGCCTCATCAAGTATCATAACTGGAGGGTCTAAAAGTGCACATCTTGCAATTGCTATTAATTGTCTTTGACCTTGAGATAAACTTGCTCCATCTCCTGTTAAATATGTATTATATCCATTTGGAAGTCTCATTATAAAATCATGAGCATTTGCAAGTTTTGCAGCTTCAATTACTTGCTCATCTGTTGCACTATCAAAACCATATTTAATATTTTCTTTTATTGTACCTGTAAAAAGATTTGTATCTTGGAGAACCATTCCAAGAGATAATCTTAAATCATCCTTCTTTATTTTATTTATATTTATTCCATCATATCTAATTTTTCCATCTTCAATATCATAAAAACGATTTATAAGATTTGTAATAGTAGTTTTTCCAGCACCAGTGGCTCCTACAAATGCAATTTTTTGACCTGGTTTTGCATATAAACTTATATCATGTAAAACTGTTTTGTTTTCTTCATAACCAAAATCAACATCATGCATTTCTATATGCCCTTTTACTTCTATATACTCAAGCTCTCCATTACTATGAAGATATTTCCAAGCCCATATATCAGTTTTTTCAGGAGTTTCTGTTAATTTTCCATCAATATATTTAGCATTTACTAAAGTTACATATCCATTATCAATTTCTGGTTCTTCATCCATTAATTCAAAAATTCTTTTTGCTCCTGCAAGTGCCATAACTACTGAATTTAATTGCTGTGATACTTGATTTATAGGTCTTATAAATGTTTTACTCAATTGTAGGAATGATACAATCAAACCAACACTTACATTGCCAATACCATTAACTGCAAGTAATCCACCACAAAGTGCAAGTAATGCATATTGAACATTTCCCAATGCTCCATTTACTGGTCCTAAACAATTTGCAAATTTATTTGCATTATAAACTTGCTCACAAAGTTCATTGTTTAATTTATCAAATTTTTCTTTGGCTCTATCTTCATAACAAAAAACCTTAACAACTTTTTGACCATTAATCATTTCTTCAATATATCCATTTACTTTACCAATTGATTCTTGTTGCTTTATAAAATATTTACCACTTTTAGATGTAATTAATTTTGTAATACTTAAAATAATTATTAATGAAACTATTACAACTAATGTAAGATAAATATTTGTAACTATCATAGAAATAAACACTGTAATAATAGTAATTGCTGATGATAAAAATTGTGGCATACTTTGAGAAATCATCTGGCTTAATGTATCTGTATCATTTGTATATCTACTCATTATATCTCCATGAGTATGTGTATCAAAAAACTTGATTGGTAGCTTTTGCATTTTCACAAACATTTCATCACGAATAATTTTTAAAGTACCTTCTGATATATATACCATTACAATACTATAAACATAACTTGCAATAACTCCAACAAAATAAATACTACACATAGTTCCTATCGCATGAAGTAATTCTGTATATACTGGATTTTGCATTCCTATCAAAGGAACAATATAATCATCAATCAATAATTGCAAATATAAATTTCCGGCAACTGATGAAACTGTACTAAGAACTATTGATATCAAAACTATAAATAACTTAAATTTATAGTTTTTGGTAATATATTTCATTACTCTAGATAATACTTTAAAATCCACTTGAGGCTTTATTTTATTATTATTCATTATTCTTCTCCTCCCTTCATTTGAGAATAGAAGACTTCTTGATAAATGCTATTCGTTTTAATAAGTTCCTCATGCGTACCACAAGCATTTATTTCTCCATTATCTAAAACAATTATCTTATCAGCCTCTTGAACTGAAGAAATTCTTTGAGCAATTATTATTTTAGTAGTATTTGGTATTTCTTCTTTAAATGCTTTTCTAATTAATTTATCTGTTTTTGTATCTACTGCACTTGTTGAATCATCTAATATCAATATTTTTGGTTTTTTTAGTAAAGCTCTTGCAATACAAATTCTTTGTTTTTGACCACCAGATACATTTGTACCACCTTGTTCTATATATGTATCATATCCATCAGGAAAATTAGAAATAAATTCATCTGCTTGTGCTAACTTACAAGCTTTAATTAATTCTTCATCTGTTGCTTTTTCATTTCCCCAACGCAAATTTTCTTTTATAGTTCCAGAAAATAATACATTTTTTTGAAGTACCATTGCAACCTGATTTCTTAATGAATTTAACTCATAATCTCTAACATCTACTCCACCAACTTTAATTGAACCTGTTGTAACATCATATAATCTTGGAATTAACTGAACAAAAGTAGATTTAGAAGCTCCTGTACCTCCTATTATTCCAATTGTTTCACCTGATTTTATTTCTATATTTACATTTTTTAAACATAATTTATTTTTATCTTTTACATAGCTGAAATTAACATTATCAAAAACTATTGAACCATTCTTCACATCTGTAATAGCATTTTCTTTACTTGTTAAATCACTTTTTTCATCTAATATTTCAACAATTCTTTCACAAGATGCTCTTGAAATCATTATCATAACTAAAACCATAGATAAAACCATAAGGGAAATTAAAATTTGCATTGCATATGAAATTAAACTTGTAAACTCTCCAGTTGTCAAATTACCAGCTACAATTTGTTTTCCACCAAACCATGAAATAAGTACTATAATACTACTTACAGTAATCTGCATTAATGGATTATTTAGGGCTACTAATTTTTCTGCTTTTAAAAATTCATTATAAATTTTATCTGATGTTTTATAAAATTTATCAATCTCCTTATTTTCTGTAACAAAAGATTTTACTACTCTAATTCCTCTTACATTTTCTTGTACTGTATTATTCAAACTATCATAAATTTTTATTGCATTTTCAAAAATTGGATGAGCTGTTGTAGCAATAAAATACAATCCTAATCCTAAAAAAGGAATTGCAATTAGAAATATTAATGCAAGTTTACTATTAACAATAAATGCCATTATTAATGCAAAAATAAGCATTAATGGAGCTCTTATGGCAATTCTTATTATCATTTGAAATGCCATTTGAACATTATTTATATCAGTAGTATGTCTTGTTACAATACTTGATGTAGAAAATTTATCTATATTAGAAAAAGAAAAATGTTGAACATTATAATAAATTCTTTTTCTTAAATTTCTTGCAAAACCACTTGTTGCTTTTGCTGCATATTTTCCAGATTTTACACCACAAAACATAGCAACTAAAGAACATATCACAAGTAAAATACCTATTTGAATTATAACTTTACTATCATTTTTGTTAATTCCATTATCTATTAAAAAAGCCATCAAAAATGGAATTATTACATCAAAAGCTGATTCAAATGCTACAAAAATTGGTGTTAAAATTGATTCTTTTTTAAATTCACCTATACAAGATGCTAGTTTTCTAATCATTTTTCCTCCTTTAAACAATACAAAAAGTAACTAAATAAATTATTTAGTTACTTTAATTTATACTTGTTAAAATATTATTAAACATTTTCTTCTGTATTATTTTCTTCAAAAACTTCTTCTGATTCTTTAACTATGGTTCCAAAAGAAAAAGTTTTTTTAGAGCTTTTTGCTTTTTCTTCAAACTTTCTATAAAATTCTTCTCTTGCATCATTTAATGTATTTTGCATGGCATCAAACATTTCATCAACATCTTGTTTTGTAAAATCATATGAATTACTTCTTGCCATTGGTTCTAATATTTGAATATCATGTAATACATTATTTACTCTCTTTCCCGCAAATTCCATAAATTTGTTTCTTTTTTCTTCGTTAACTTCTCTTTGCATTTTTACTCTCCTTAATATGTATAATTTTAAAATTTACATATATAAAATATCATAAATTAACTCAAATTTCAAACACTTTTTTATATTTTAAAATTTACATATCTTCAAAATAAGAATCACTTGCTCCGCAATATACTCTCATTATTTCATTTCGCTCATTAGTTACAACTTTATTTAAAAAACATATTTCTCCATTTTCATTAACTTCAAATAATTCTTTTGCATTTTCCATTATACACCACCACTTACCCTTTCAAAATTTTAAACTCTCTTTTAAATTGATTTGATTATAACATTTGTCACATTTTTTTGAGTGTTTTTTCTGTGAATTTTAAAAGGATTTAATGTGTATAATTATTCTTCCTCTGGTTCTTCAACTTTATTTACTTTACATGCTTTTATTTTAATTATTCTTTTATCTTCTATTTTCTCAACTTTATATATAACTTTTTCAGTTTCAATAACTGGTTTTTCTTTTTCATTTGGAATTCTACCAAGTTCTTCTATTAAATATCCAGATAAAGTATCATAATCTCCCTCAGGAATTTCAACTTCAAGTGATTTTTCAGTTTCCCAAATAGACATACTACCATTTAATATATAAGTATTTTCATCTATCTTTTCACAATTATCTTCAACAAGATCATATTCATCATAAATCTCTCCAACAATTTCTTCTAATATATCTTCCATTGTAACAATACCAGCAGTTCCACCATATTCATCTACTACAATTGCAATTTGTTTTCTATTTTTTCTTAAATCCTCAAAAAGTTCATTTAATTGTTTTGTTTCTGGTATATAATATGCTTCTTTAACTAAATTTTTTACTTTTACACTTTTGTTTTTTGTTGACAATAAAATATCTTTTATATACACAATTCCTTTTATTTCATCAATTGTTTCTTCATATACTGGAATTCTACTATATCTAAAATCTTCATTATCTGTTATTTCTTCAAGAACCTTTGAAATTGATAAATTCATATCTAATGCATATACTTCTTTTCTAGGAATCATTATTTCAGAAGCTGTTTTATCATTAAACTCAAAAACATTATTTATCATTTCTTTTTCTTCTTTATCTATTGTTCCTTTTTCTTCACCAACATCTACCATCATTCTAATTTCTTCTTCTGTTACAGTTTCTTCTTCATTTCCTGTAATTCCAAATAATTTAGATACTATATTAGTTGAAAAAGTTAAAAATTTAACAAAAGGTGCAGTTACAATTGAAATAAATCTTACAACTCCAATTGTAGCAAATGCAATCTTTTCATAATATTTCATTGCAAGTCTTTTTGGAACTAATTCTCCAAAAATTAAAGTAAAGTATGATAATATTATTGTAATTAAAATAATTGATATACTATTCCATACTCTAAGTTCAACTGCTGGAATTAAATTGTGTAATATTGGTGCAATTCTACTGGCAAAAGCTTCTGATGCAAAAGCACTTGATAAGAATCCTGCTAAAGTAATTCCTATTTGAATTGTTGCTAAAAATTTACTTGGATTTTCAAGCATTTTCTTTATTTTTTTTGCTTTCCTATTTCCTTCTTTTGCCTGCATATCAATTTTAGCATCATTTAAAGATATAAATGCAATTTCTGATGCCGCAAAAAAAGCATTAAGAAAAATTAATATAATTAATGGTACTATTTGAGCCATTTCTTTATCTCCTTTGCCTTTTAATATTTAAAAAATTAAAATTACTATTTTAATAATTCATCCGCTAAATTTTCTAACTCTATTTTATTATTCTCTTTCATTGTTGATTTTATTGTTACAAGATTTTCACATAAATCTATATTTTTCATTTTAGAAACTAATTCTTTCATACATCTTCCTGCTGATGGAGCCCAAGAACCATTTTCTATAAGTGCTATTTTTCTATTTTGATAATTTTTTTCAATTAATAAATGTAAAAAATTATTCATTGGTGTAAAAATACCAGCATCATAACTTGCTGATGCAAGAACTAATTTATCATATCTAAATGCATCTTCAACAGCTTCTGCCATGTCATCTCTTGACAAATCTGCTATGGATACTTTTTTAGCACCTTTTTCTTCTAATATTTCTTTTATCTTTTGAGCTACTTTTTCTGTATTTCCATGTATTGAAGCATATGCAATAAATACACCATCATTTTCTGGTTTATAACTACTCCAAATATCATATTTTTCAATATAATGTGATAGATTTTCTTTTAATATTGGACCATGTAATGGACATATTATTTTAATATCTAAACTTGCTACTTTTTTTAATAGCATTTGAACTTGAATTCCATATTTTCCTACTATATTGAAATAATATCTTCTTGCTTCACAATCCCAATCTTCTTCTGTATCTAATGTTCCAAATTTTCCAAATCCATCTGCTGAAAATAATACTTTATCACATTTTTCATATGAAACCATTACTTCTGGCCAATGAACCATTGGTGCCATAAAAAATTGTAAAGTATGTTTTCCAAAACAAATTTCATCTCCTTCTTTTACTACTATCATTCTATCTTCTAATTTATCTATATTAAAAAATTGTGGTAGCATTGAGAATGTTTTAGCATTTCCTATCAATTTCATTTCAGGATATTTATTTGCTAATAATTCTATATTATATGCATGATCTGGTTCTAAATGAGAAATAACTAAATAATCTGGTTTTTCACCATTTAAAGCTTTTTCTAAATTTTCACACCATTCATCTGTTTTTCTTCTATCTATTGTGTCCATAATTACATTTTTATCATCTTTAATTAAATAAGAATTATAAGAAACTCCATTTGGCACAATATATTGGCTTTCAAATAAATCTATTGTTTTATCATCTGCTCCTATATAAATAATATCTTCTGAAATTTTTATATCTTTCATAATAACCTCCTATATTTTCCAATCGATATTATATTATAAACAACTATAAAAATCAACATTTGTATATAAATGTTAGTAAAGCTTTATACAAAACACTTTTCTATTAAATAAATTCGAGAAATTGCTTCGTTTTAATTGACATAATTGAATTACCGTAATATAATAAGTGCGTACAAAAATTACAAGGAGGCGAAGACTTATGGCAAACACTGATGTACGTTTATCACAATCTTCCACAGACATGATGCATGAAATCCTTGAGGACATGCGGAATTACAATTTCGATTCTGTAAATTTCGCAATGCTTCTTTATGGAGTTATGAATGCATCCGAGGAAAAAGACGGCGGTAGCGTTCTTGAAAACTACATTTGCAGTCAGGATGTATATCCTATGGACATTGAGGATTCTCTCAGTCTGATGATTACAGACTACTGTGCAAAACTTCAGGATGAATATGAGAAAACACATCCGAAGAAAAAAGAAGTTAAGAACGCAAAATCAAGTAGTTCTAACTCTTCCAAAAAGAAAAGTGGTTCGAAAAAAGATGAAACAAAAAAAGAGCCTGCACCACAGATTTCTGACATTTCAAGTACTTTGATTTTTAAAGACTTCGAAGGTAAAGAGCTACGTGTCCCAGTAAACAGTGAAGTTGAATATGTCTACGAGAAATTGCTCGACATTATCGAAAAATTTTCCGTTACTGAACTTGAACCTGTTCATTTCACAGTTGCCATGTTCCAGGTAGAGCACAAGGAATTCAAGCACTACTTAAAAGAAATCAATGTGAACTACCTTGATGCAAAAAAATATTTCAAACCAGAGCGCATTCTTCGGCTTGGCTCTATCCCCTTCGTTCTTGCAGGATTTTTAAATACTGTAAACGATAAGATAGATGCTGAAAAGCCTTGCGAAATCTTAAAGCGTGATAACGAAGCTGAATTGCTTTGGAATATCATGCTTAAGAAAAATAAGCGTAATGCTGTTATCGTGGGCGAAGCTGGTGTTGGAAAAACAGCCTTGGTTGAAAAAATCACCTATGATGTAAACAAAGGAACTTGTCCGAAAGAATTTGAGAAATTCAAAGTTATTTCTCTTGATGTTAATTCCCTTATTGCTGGAACTTCTTACAGAGGTGATGCAGAAGAACGAATTAAAGATGTCATTGACTTTCTTGAAAATAACGATGATGTAATTCTTTTCATTGATGAGGTTCACACTATCCTTGGTGCTGGTTCCTGTTTCGAAGGTGAAATGGATTTAGCAAATGCTTTGAAACCTATTCTTGCTCGTGGTGATACCATTGTAATCGGTGCAACCACTGAGGAGGAGTATGAAAAGTATTTCAAAAGAGATGCCGCGCTTTCCAGACGTTTTGAAAAAGTCGAAGTGAAAGAGCCTATGGCAAAAGATGTTTACCCGATGATTAAGAATAAGCTTCAGGTACTTTCTGAGTTCCATGGAGTGAAAATTACTCGTCATATTGTTCAGTATGCAATTATGATTGCAAGCTGCTTTGCTTTTGAAAAGAAAAATCCTGATAAAACTTTGGATTTGATTGATAGAGCAATGGTAGCAGCAAAAAGAGAAGGAAAAACTTACGTTGACAAACCTTCCATTCTCAAAAACTTTGGCATTTTCTTCAAGATGTGGAACAACATGTCCACTCAAACCAAGCTGGAAACTGCATATCATGAGGCAGGTCATTATATTGCTGGAAAAGCATGTGGCAAACTGATTCGGAATAACTGGCAAGCTGTTTCCATTATGCCTGCTGAAGACTATCTCGGAATAACTGTTTTTGAATATGATGAAACCAAAGTTCCTTTCTGCAATATCGACTACTTTATCGATGAAATTGCCTTTTATTTAGCAGGAAGAGTTGCTGAAAATATCTTCACCAACAGTTTTACCAGTGGCGCATCTGCTGATTTGGATTATTCTACCAAAAGAGCATTTGAGATAATCACGAAATTTGGTATGGGTACTAATTCTATCACAAATCGTATCTACCTCAACACTGAAAACTATCCAATGTTTTCTGAAAAGACAATGGATATTATCAATGAGGAAGTAACCAAGCTCATGAATACTGCTTATAGCCGTGCTGAGCAATTACTCGAAGAAAACAGAGATATTCTCGAGGCAATTGTTCCTGCGCTTTTGGAAAAGCATATTATGAGCGAAACAGAGCTGGATAAAATCTGGCAAGATGTTGTAAGTAAACGTAACGCATAAGTCACAATAATTTGTAAGCTTCACAAAAAAGGGATGGACTAAAGTCCATCCCTTTTCGATTTTATGAAATTTCATTTTATAATATCTTTTATTACTTCTCCTGCAATTATTAATCCTGCAACCGAAGGAACAAATGATATACTTGCTGGTACTCGTTTTCTTTCAGAACTATCTCTTGTAGATACATGTATTGGCTCTTCTTTTGAATAAACAACTTTTAATTTTTTTATATCTCTATTTTTTAATTCTTTTCTCATTACTTTAGCAAGTGGACATACCGAAGTTTTGTAAATATCTGTTACTTCAAATCTTGTAGGATCTAATTTATTTCCTGTTCCCATGCTAGATATAATTGGAATATTTAATTTATCTGCTCTTACAATTAATTCAATTTTGGCTGTAACTGTATCTATTGCATCTACAATATATGAAATTGAATTATCTAATTTTATACTAGTATTCTCTGGTTCAAAAAATTCTTTATAAACTTCCACTTTTGCATTTGGATTTATTGATAATATTCTTTCTTTGCACACTTCTACCTTATCTTTTCCTACTGTATTATGTGTTGCTATTAATTGTCTGTTTAAATTTGTTATATCAACAACATCTGAATCTACTAATATGAAATTTTGGATTCCAGCTCTTACTAAACCTTCTATTACAAAAGATCCAACTCCACCAATTCCAAATACAGCTACTTTTGAATTATTTAATTTTTCAATAGCTTCTTTTCCAATTATTAATTCTGTTCTTGAAAACTGTTCCAGCATTTTGCACCTCCTTTATTTTATATCTATAACTTCAAAACCCGCATCTTCAATAACTGATTTTATTTTATCATTTTCAATTTCTTTACTATATTCAATTACTGCATTTTTATTTTCTAAATTTACTTCTACACTAGTTATTCCTTCTATTGAATTTAATGCTTTTTCAACACTCATTTTGCAATGATTGCATTGCATTCCTTCTATTGATATTGTTTTCATAATTTTTACCTCCTCTATTTTTTTATTAACTTTAATATCACATTTATCATTCATACAATTTTGTACATCAACATGTTTATTTTTGAAATATCTCAATCTAAGAGCATTAGTTACAACACATACTGAACTTAAACTCATTGCAGTTGCACCTATCATTGGATTTAATTTTAGTCCAAAATTTAAGAAAAATACTCCTGCAGCTACTGGTATTCCTATAATATTATAGAAAAATGCCCAAAATAAATTCATTTTTATATTTCTTATAACAGCCTTACTTAAAGATATTGCTGTATCTACTTCCGATAAACTATTTTTCATTAATACAACATCTGCTGATTCAATTGCAATATCTGTTCCAGAGCCAATTGCCAAACCTACATCTGCTTTTACTAATGCTGGAGAATCGTTTATTCCATCACCTACAAAAGCTACTTTTTTTCCTGCATCTTGAAGTTTAGAAACTTCTTTTTCTTTATCTTGTGGTAATACTTCAGAAATTACTTTATCAATTCCTACTTCTTTGGCAATTGATTCTGCAACTAATTTATTATCTCCAGTAATCATAAAAACTTCTTTTTTCTGTTTTTTCAAATTTTCTATTGCCATTTTACTTGCTGGTTTTACAGTATCACTAACTACAATTACTCCTAATAAATTATTTTCTTTTGCAAAATACAAGCAAATCTTTCCTTGACTTGATAATTCTTTTACTTTCTCATCATAGTCTTTTGTATTTATATTATTTTCTTTCATAAAAGCTAAATTACCACCATAATACTTTACACCTTCTATCTTTCCTTTTACACCTCTTCCAGAAACAGCTAAAAATTCCTCTACATTTTCAAGTTCTATATTATTTTCTTCAGCTTTTTGAATTAGTGCTTCTGCCAAAGGATGTTCTGAATTTTTTTCTAAACTTGAAGCTATTTTTAATAAATTGTTTTCTGATGCAATATTATTATTAATATTTCCAACAAATTTTATTTTTCCATTTCCAATTTGACTTTCTTGCATAATTTGCAAATTTGTTATTATTTCTACTACTTTAGGCTTACCTCTAGTAATAGTACCTGTTTTATCTAAAACAACTGTATCCACTAAATGAAGTAATTCCAAGCTCTCTGCTGATTTGAATAAAATTCCATTTTCAGCACCTTTTCCAGTTCCAACCATAATTGCAACAGGAGTTGCTAAGCCAAGTGCACAAGGACAAGAAATTACTAAAACAGCAATTCCTATACTTAATGCAAACTCAAAACTTTGACCTTGGAAAACCCAAAATATTGTAGCCAAAACTGCAATAGATATTACTATTGGAACAAATACTCCAGAAACTTTATCTGCTAGTCGAGATATTGGAGCTTTTGAATTACTTGCCTCTTCTACTAATTTTATAATTTGTGAAAGAGTAGTATCTTCTCCAACCTTTGTTGCTTTAACTTTTAAATACCCATTTTTATTTATTGTTCCAGAAACAACATTATCCCCTATATTCTTTTCAACTGGTATACTTTCTCCAGTAATACTTGATTGATCTATTGAAGATTTTCCTTCAATTATTACTCCATCTATTGGAACACTACTTCCAGGCTTTATTATAACTATATCATCTTTTGATATTTCATTAATACCAACTTCTATTTCTTTATTATCTTTTAATATAATTGCTGTTTTTGGTGCTAAATTTATTAATTTTGAAATAGCATCACCTGTTTTTCCTTTAGATTTTGTTTCTAAGTATTTTCCTATTGTTATTAAAGTAAGAATTGTTCCAGCTGATTCAAAATATAAATCCATTCTAAATTGATCTACTAATTCCAAATTTCCATGACCTAAGCCATAACCTATCATATAAATAGCATATACTCCATAAGCAATAGCTGCTGTTGAACCAATTGCCACTAGTGAATCCATATTAGGACTTCTTTTAAATAATTTTTTAAAACCATTTATAAAATATGCTCTATTAACATACATGATTGGTAAAAGTAATAATACCTGAGTTAACGCAAATGTAATAGAATTTTCTGAACCATCAAATAAATTACTAATTATCTCTGGTACTGTAATATTAAATAATTTAAATATCATATGATGCATTGCAACAATCATTAATGGTATCCAAAAACAAATAGAAATTATTAATCTTTTTTTCATTCCACTAATAATATCACTATTATTAACTTTTTTACTATCTTCTACATTTTTATTTTCTGAATTTGTAGAAGCTCCATAACCTGCGTCTACAACAGCTGAAATTATTTTCTCATTGTCCAATTTATTTTCTTCATATTCGACTACCATATTATTAGAAAGTAAATTAACATTAACAGATTTTACTCCGTCTAATTTTTCAACTGCTTTATTAACATGAGCTTGACAACTACTACAAGTCATTCCTTGAATATTAAACTTAACTTTCTTCATTTTTCCTCCAATTTATTTTCTTTAAAATTACTTTTTTATTAGTAAATTTATTGTAATTTTTTTATTAAAAGCATTACATCATCTAATATCTCCAAATTTCCATTTTGTATATCATGAGCAACACATGATTTCAAATGCCCTTCTAGCATTTGATTTCCTAAACTTTGCAGTGCCTTATTTACTGCTGCAATCTGAACTAATATATCACCACAATATCTATCATTTGCAACCATTTGATTTATACCTCTGATTTGGCCTTCTATAATATTTAATCTTTTAGTTAGATTTTTTTTTACTTCTTCGCTTCTTTTGGTGCTTCTAATATTTTCTTTATTACTTTCACAACATTTCTTTTCCATATTATCACCTCGTTAATTATTATATACCCCATAGGGGTATGTGTCAATATAAAAAAGAAAGAATATTATTCAATATTCTTTTCTATTTTTTTCTCTAATCTTTCTTCATAGTCATCTAAAAAATGATATGTGTTTTCTCCTCTTTTATACGAAATTATTGTATCTAAATTAACATTTTGAACACT